>JBATLS010000707.1:0-3310 GCA_049289435.1 Saprospiraceae bacterium
TATAAAGATCCAGGCAATGAATCCAAAACTATGAAGGGATATTTTATAACTTTGCGGACTGAATTTACATTTTAATCACCTGAAATGAATAAACCACTTGTTAAGATTTGTTTTTATGCCGCTATCTTAGTATTTCTGTTGCTATCGTGCAAACAAAAACCAACATTAGAATCTCCATCCCCCGTCACGAAGGACACCGTAGTCACATTGGTTACTAAAGAAATTACAGAACCAATACCCGGAATACCTGAAGAAGTGATGGTCAAGCTGCTCAATGAATGCACTTTTATAGATTATATATTTCATACGTTACCCTTTAGTCTTAGCCAGAATGAAGATCCGAGTATAGATCAAAACATTCAGTTTATTGACTACGAAAGACCACTCGGCCATATCCCCAAAGGGTGTAAGGCGATCGCTCGTAAATTTTTTATGATTCAGGGAAAAAGTGCTTATGATGTGGATGTTTACTTATCGGATCAGTGCAAGTTTTATGTATTTGTAGATCATAAAAACAAACCCATCTATGCCAATCATATGACGGCGGCTGGTATAAAATTTTACACTCAAATCATAAATCAGGTGAACGGAGTCAAAAAACAATCCCAATAATGGCGCAAACACTGGCTGTCATTGATTTGGGATCTAATACTTTCCATTTGCTCATAGTGTCAGTGTCCAAGGGCGTCATAGATCAAGTACTGTGTCGCAAAAGAGTGTTCACGGGATTGTCAGAAGGTGGAGTAGAAATCATCCATCATGATAGCATGAAATTTGGATGGGCTACACTGGAAGAATTTAATGGGTTATTGGGTCAATATCATCATCCCAAACTCCGAGTCATCGGCACAGCAGCCCTTCGGAAAGCATCTAATAGACAAGAATTTATAGATCGTGCCCAAAACATTTTGAATACACCGATCGAGATCATAGATGGGCAACAGGAAGCACACTATATCTATAAAGGTATCACTTTATTGGGAGATATGAGTAGAGGCCATCACTTGATCATGGATATAGGTGGAGGAAGTACAGAATTTATCATCATAAGTGAAGGAAAAAAATTGTGGTCCAATAGTTATCCATTGGGAGTGGGAGTCTTGCATGCAAAGTTTCACAAGCACGAACCCATCAGCACAGAAGAAATAAAAAACCTCACCGATCATGTTATGACTATCGTATCGGAAATGGTCGATAAAATAGGCCAATATAATTTTGATTCATTGGCAGGGGCTTCTGGCTCATTTGAAGTATTGCAAAGTATGTCTGGTTTGGATATCTCCTCTGACCAGACTTGTGAGATCTCCATAGACATATTCCAAAAAATATATACATCTATAGTGTATGCTGATGTAAGACAAAGAAAACAACTTTCTGGACTGCCGGCAGAAAGAGTAAAACTGATCGTGGTGGGTATGCTACTAAAGAGCATCATCATTGAATTGATCAAGCCTCGACACATTACTGTTTCGCCATATGCTCTGAAAGAAGGTGTATTGAGTGAAATGATGGATTGAAGTATGATTGTGGTCACTCCGAGTCCTGATATCAGTTTACTTCACTATATTTACGATTCGGTATCATTGAAAAATGACATCAAATCTACGACTAAGATGTTTACTTTTTGAAATCAATGTAAGAGTATGTTTAAAATTCCATCATTTGTCTGCAAGCGGTAAATTTCATTTTATACTGCGTTATATTTTTGGTTGTAACTACCAGTTACGACTGCAAAATATACCTTGTCTAAAATTAAATTTGCTCGCTTTCGCTCAAACATGAAAATTTAAACATACTCTAAATATTCATTCAACTTGTTGAAGCTTTCACTCGACAAAGATAAAATATAGTGTATGGATCATCCAACAAACATAGAAGAAGCCGATATATGGATTGACAGGTTCAAGAGAAATGGCAAAGAAATACTAAAAAATGGACTCATATCTGGCATAGTTATCTTGATAGTTAGTAATGGAGGGCTATTTGTAGCTATCAGATTGTTTCCTGATTTTTTTATAGACTATATTAGCCCTGTGTTCAATTCTGATGGTAGCAGAGACACCTTGTTTTACCTACATCCATTTGTATTGGCTACATCACTTGCTGTATTTTGGAACAGATTTAGAAAATATTTTACTGGAAACATACTCAAAATAGGGGTAGAATTTGGTGTGCTATATGCTTTTGTGGCACTGCTTCCCATATTATGGATCACCTATGCTGCCATGGATATCTCTTTTCAGATGATAGCTACCTGGATGATTTATGGCTTATTCCAAACCACTGTAGCTGGGATCACTTTCGGGTGGTTGCAATCCAAAAAATAAAGGTTGTATCCCAAAATAATCACCATGCAACCCTTTTTAAATTCAAATTGAATTGCACATCGAGTTCGTTTCTCACTTTGATAGTTCCACCCAACTTGCTCGGGGGCTTGAGGTGAAAGTCAGAAAACAAAATGATTTTTTGGCCTACCAATTCTATGGTATTTTGCTGGATGGATTTTGCTTTGAAATAAATGGTAAATTTTTTAGTACTGCCTGCGAGCGTAATTTCTGCGATACTGTAGAAGTCTTCAGTATGTGGTCGAATGTCAGAAGGAAGTCGCGAAAAATGCTTGAAATTGATCAACATATATGGAAACTGGTCGGACTTTAAAGTCTTTTGTAAATCTTTGGTCATGATGCGGTGATGACAATCAAAATCATCTACCGGGATGATGAGTGTACTACTTACTGCAAATAATTCTGCACTTTGGTTGCCCTTTTGGCAAATTAGGGTATCATTTTTTCCATATGAATCTATGGTGCAGCTAAAACTATTGATATTGGTTTTGCCATCTATCTTCAGACTGCTGTTGCTTTTGACTACCCATACTTCTTTTATGAGCGATGGACTGACAAAATCATTCAAATGAATACTTATAATAGTCATCCACATGATGTTATTGAAGATAAATCCGGTCATAGAGCAAAGTTACAGAAAGTAGCTAAGAGTATGTTTAAAACGAAAAGAAGTTGAATCATAATATTACAGATTCAACTTCTTTTGTACTTAATTTAAAATGGTAGGGTAGAGAATATTAATAAATATTAGAAACCTACAACAGCCTGGACCAAAAGGCCATTAAATTTTGCATCATTTCTGATGTCTGTGCCTTTAAATCCTTCAAATTTTTGATTTACTATTTCTGCTTTCAGGAGCAAATTTTTGGTTGGAAACCATCCGGCAGCAAATGAGGTCCTCGAAATATCTACATCAGTAGTATAGCCCTGAAGTCTGCTGGTAACTTTATTATATTTTACACCTA
>JBATLS010000708.1:0-1969 GCA_049289435.1 Saprospiraceae bacterium
AACAATCATCACAACGACCAAAACAATCATCACAACGACCAAAACAATCATCACAACGACCACAACAATCTTCACAACGAACCAAACAATCATCACAACGACCCAAACAATCATCACAAAAGCCACTCGAAATCATCATAAAAAACAATGCACAACAACCTTTATTATCTGTTTGGGATGTACGTTTGCCATTCATAGCCATATTAAAAGACAATAATGTTTTGATAGAAAAGGAAATTAGTCAAATGATTGTCAGACATATTCAAAGAGCTTATGACACAATAAGAAGGTATCATTTGTCTGAAAATTTGGTCTTGTGAATTATTTTTCCTAATTTAACAGAGTACAAATAGTTGCCAATTTTTTACCACTTATCTAATTCTATCCAAAAAATCATTTTTCTTCCTGCGAGACACTTCCACTTCTCGCTCATTGCTTAGTATGATGATACCACCTTCACCCTTTATGTATTTTTTGATATAATTCATATTGATAAGATGAGAGTGGTGGCATCTGAAAAAAATATCTTCAGGCAAAGTATCTTCAAATTCTTTTAGGTTTTTGCTCGAAAGTAGTTTGGTGTTATCCTTGAAGTATATATAGCTATAATTGCTTTGAGCTTCTAAATTAATGATGTCGTTGACATCAAAAAATAGTAGTCCTTCTGATGTGGGTATGACGATTTTTTTAAATTCAGATTTTAGATTTAAATTGTGTTTTATGGTTTCTATTTGTTGTTCTCTATTTTTAACATTTAGATTATCTACCTTATCTATGGCATGCATCAACTCGTCTTTGTCAATTGGTTTTAGTAAGTAGTCTATGGCACTCAGTTTGAACGCTTTGATAGCATATTTGTCATAAGCAGTGGTAAATATCACCTTAAAATCTAGTGTTCCAAGTCGTGCTAGCATATCTATACCATTCAACCTAGGCATCTCTACATCGAGAAATATGAGATCGGGCTTGAGCTCAGAGATCAGCACCAATCCTTTTTCACCATCGGATGCAGCACCTATGATTTCTACTTCAGGACAGTATTTATTCAAATCCCACTTCAGTGTGGTGATGCAATGGTCTTCATCATCTATTATGATTGCTCTCATTTTTTCTTATTTTTCAAGGATGAATGGTTAAAAATCGAAGGGACACTTTGGTGCCTTCGGATGCACCTTTGGTATCATATAAGTCTATAACAGTGACATCATTTTGTTCATTATAAAATTTTAGTCTCATCAATGTAGCTTCCATACCAAAAGATTTTTTCTTAGTACTGGATTTAGACTTTAGCTCCATCGATTTTTTTCGTCCTATACCATTGTCTTGAACTATGATGGACAGAAATTCCTTATTGTCTTCTAATTTGATGTATATATCCAGTTTTTTGTTACCATCTTTTTGTTGCAATCCATGCCAAATAGCATTTTCGACATAAGGTTGGATAATGAGTGGTGGTATCAATAATTCTTCTACTTGTTCATTTCCAGCATCTACTACTATTTCATAGTTAAAATTATTGCCAAATCTACTCTCCTCCATCATGAGATATAAGGTGAGTGCTTCGAGTTCATTTTCCATAGTGACATATTCGTGCTTACTGTTTTCGAGAATGAGCCTCATCAGTCTTGAAAATTTGGAAATGTAGTCCGAGGCTATTTCTGGTTGGTTTTCGACGACATATCGCTTGATGGAATTTAAAGCATTAAACATAAAGTGTGGATTCATCTGAGATCGGATATTATCTATCTCTCTTTTGAGTAGTTTTTTTTCATATGCTTGGGTGAGCATGACTCGTTTTTCGTTTTCCATGAGCCGCCATCTGTAAAACAAATAGACCAAGCCACCGATGATTGTGATTACCAACATTCTGAACCATAAAGTCTGATACCAATAAGGCGGAACTGAAATGTCTAGTTGTTTTGCCAATGTCTCTTCTCCAGTCGTTTTGTTGATGGCCTTGTACCGAAGC
>JBATLS010000709.1:0-1502 GCA_049289435.1 Saprospiraceae bacterium
GTTCATGGCAAAGATCGCTTTCAATTATGATAGAAAAGAATCTGACATGAAGCTTGTTTCAGAAGAATTATTGAAGGATATACAGCCACAAAATCCTAAATTAAAAATTATTGCTTCAGAACTTCAAGCTAATATTTCGGGGACGATCTCAGAAAAGGACAAGGGAATCATACTCTGGAAATGGTTTGTCATATCTGCACTCATCTTTTTGGCATTGGAAATCATGCTACTCAGATTTTATAATCCATAATCTTTGCTCATGACACAGCTTATAAAAGAAGCTATCATCATACATGATGGGTCAAAATACCATCTTACCAAAAAGGACATCCTTATCGAAAATGGTAAAATAGTGGCTATTGAAGACTCGATACCTTCAGAGGGCAATGAAGTGATAGCAGGACATAGATTGTATTGTAGTATTGGACTTTTTGATATTGGGACAAGTACGGGAGACCCGGGTTTTGAACATCGGGAAAGTATGGATACATTGACACAAAGTGCACTGGCCGGCGGATATACCGGATTGGCTGTTTTTCCGACAAACAAACCTGTGACACAATCAAAATCCGAAATAAAGTATCTAAAAAATCATCCTGATAGAAACAATGTATCCATCTATCCTATTGGTGCTTTGTCAAAAGATCTAAAAGGGGAGGATATAGCTGAGTATTGGGACATGCAGCATGCCGGAGCAGTAGGATTTGGCGATGGTCTGCTATCTATCCAGGACACCAGCCTGATGAGTAGGGCACTTTTATATGCCACACAAATGGATGCAGTGATTATCCATCATCCAACTGATAAGTATTTGTCTTATGGAGGTGAGATGCATGAAGGGGAGATAAGTACTTCATTAGGCTTGAAAGGCATACCTGATATAGCCGAATCTCAAATGGTGCAAAGAGATTTGTCATTGATGGAATATAATAGAGGTAAGATCCTTGAGCATGCCATATCCGCTGCAAAAAGTGTACAACTCATCAAGCAAGCGAAGGAAACCACTGGAAATATCTATGCATCAGTAGCGTATCTCAATCTTCTCTTAAGTGATCATGATCTCTCTGACTTTGACAGCAATCTCAAAGTAAATCCAGCCCTTAGATGTCCTTCAGATCGGACAAAACTAATTTCTGGTGTAAAAGATGGAACAATCGATATCATCATCAGTAATCATGTACCCTTAGACGATGAGCAAAAGAATGTAGAATTTCCATATGCACTTTCAGGTGCTTCAGGATTGGAAACATGCCTTGCAGCATGTCTTACGGAGTTAAGTGATGTCTTAGATACTCAAGTCATCATCCATAAAATGACTATAGTACCACGGATGATGTTGAATATCCCAATACCACTGATCGAAGTTGGTCAAAAAGCCGATCTTTGTATTTTTGATATCAACTGTCCTTGGATATTTGAAAAGATCGAAAGAAAATCAAAATCAGCCAATTACCCATGGCAAGGAAAAGAATTTACAACAAAAGTAGTGAGAACCATTATTG
>JBATLS010000710.1:0-3524 GCA_049289435.1 Saprospiraceae bacterium
TCTTACATTATATTGGCTCTGTCTATCAATAAAGCAGCAATCACTACCATCACTATTACGAATATAAAAATGAACACCTTCAGAAAATTCTTATTGTCATTGACAGTCAAATCTCGAAACTGGAGACCTTCGTGAGTAGTATCGTAGGGTACGTAATAAAGGTAAAGAGACCAATTAACTAAAAGTATCGCATACATAGCAGTATAATATAGTGCGGATAGATCAAATATAATAATAAAACTAGGAGTGCAGCCAACCAATAATAGAGTTAAATTATAGATCGCTCCGATCCGATCTAATTGTTCACTTGGCATCGTACCCAGATCAAGATTTTGTGAATGGTCAGGCGTTTTCCTAATAAATAAACGGTAGATACGATGATACACAGCTAAGAAGCTTATTATAAATACGATAATCGCTATTATCTTAAAATAGAAAGGAAGTTGCCACACTTTGATAGATGGCATAATTATAAATGGAATAGACAGAAGCCATAATAATAGCACCGTATTACTACGTACTTTCATGGGATTGACTGTGCGTAAGTTTATCATGCAGTATATCCGATATTTAATATTCCTAAATCTGAGACTACTCCGAAAAATTTATTTTTGCTACTAAGGCACAAAAACACTAAGAGTCACCAAGAATAACGAATTGTAAATATTTGATATTCAATTTTTTGTGAACCATTGAGAATTAGAGACTTTGTGGCATTTCTTTATGATTGCATTTTCGGAGTGGACTCAAATCTATAATACTTAAACGTAGCTAAAAAGAAACTGGCAATCTTCATATGTAAATATGCGATACACCCATTACTTTTTATTCACCAACTCATATTCATATACAGCCCGGCCGAGTTTTGCTAAAAATGGCAAGCCGATCTCCTGATATTCATATTTGTCATCATTGAAGACCCCGTCTTTATTGACATGGATCACGGCGGTGAGAAAGAAACCTATGTCTTTGGATTTGTTTTCTATATATGCACAGTCTATGAGATACCCATAAGCATTGCCCACTTTATTGTAGATCTTTATGTCTGCATCCATCGCTTCTTTACTGTCTCCAAACATCAGAAACTTGACATAACTGTCATAATACTGAGGGTTATTTTTGTAAAATGAATATTCTTTAGGCAGGTCTGACATGCATTTTTTCAAGAAAGTATAGTCATCTTCTTTCAGATCAAATCTTTTTTCAGCAGGGAAAAATTCGGGAAACATGATCCGCTGCAAAGTTCCCTCCATATCAGTAAGGTTGTAAAAGTTTTTGCCCGTGAAGTCAAATGGTTGATTGACCAATTGGCCATCAGCCATATATCCTTTCCCTTTCACAGCGTCAGTAGCTGTATGTTTCCATTCAGTTTTTGCATATTCTTCTGGCTTGTCGTAGAGCATAGAATTTATACCAAAAAATCTGATGTTGTTGCTATATCTGTTATCTTCGGGAGTCAGACCAGTGACACTCAGACGGTGATTGATCACTGATGTAGTAAATGCCCCATTTTTGCGAAGCGACTGATTGATATAGTCCTGACCCAAAAATTCGTACAGCCTATTGAAGGCATCATTATCGCTTACAGCAAAGATTTTCTGAATATACCGCTCAATGGTGGGCTTTTTATCCATCGTCGTCGTATCAACGAAAGAGGGAGTCTGATTGGCCCTAAACGCTCCAGTAAACATTGCGGTAGTTCGATCTATTTCAACACCCCTACCTTTGAGCTCATTGAGTTTTTGCAAGGCCAGGATAGCTATAGGCATCTTAACGGTACTTGCAGGATAGAAGTATTTTTCCGGATTGACATTGAAAGTATGGGTCTTAAAGGTCTTGTCTTTTTTATTGACTTGGGTGTATATGATTTGTACTTCGTGAGCGGGATCATTGGCAATCTGCTTGAGTGTTTCGTCCTTGAGTATGTTGGTATTTATAATATTTTTTGTGGCGCATGAGGTCAGTAGCATGGCAGCCATTACTACGATGATATATGAAAATTTAATGTTCATGTTGATATTTTTAATTTTAATAATCCTTTATACTTAAAGTAAATTGAATTGCAAAAATTTT
This sequence comes from Saprospiraceae bacterium, assembly GCA_049289435.1. Taxonomy (GTDB): domain Bacteria; phylum Bacteroidota; class Bacteroidia; order Chitinophagales; family Saprospiraceae; genus OLB9. The sequence continues at coordinate 2,074 of JBATLS010000710.1, forward strand.
AGATTTTAATCGTTTGATATTGAACGTATTAAAATTAATATTTTTCGCAATTTAATTTCTTTTGACTATAAATCCCTACAACCATCCGTTGATATCTATAGGAATTTACAAGTGTATGATTCCAAATTGTGTACAAATGGCAAAGATAATAATTACAATCAATAATCGGTAAGCCCACAGATTGATATCGGGTATTTTATTGGAATATAAAGCAGTCAAGTATCCACCTACGGTCTGTCCTATGGCCATCAGGATCCCAATCTGCCAGTTGATGAGACCTTTCCATGCAAATACACAAATCACTACTGCGGTATAAATAAAGATGACAATGGTCTTGATGGCGTTGGCCTGCATGATGCTATACCTTGATAGCAGTACAAGCACCGCTAAAAAGAATACCCCCATGCCCATCTGAATAAAACCCCCATAAAACCCTAAAGCCAAAAATATAGGGACACTCAACCATTGTGGCAACAATTTTACCTCTGCATTTTTCAGCCATCGCTCAGGCTTTACTAATATGGTCAGTAGCATGAGTATCATCAGATACTTGAATACGAATAAAAATTGGTCGTTGGATATGATGGTTGCAAAATATACTCCTATGATGGCCCCTAAGACCGTCCATATGATGATGTGATTGGAGGTAGTGAAATCGATCATCTTATTTTTAGCAAATCCTCTGGCACTACCTGCTGTCTGAAGCAATACCCCCACTCGGTTGGTGCCGTTGGCCAAGTTGCCAGGCAGCCCTATGAGGTCGGTAAGGATGCTTAAGGTAATCACTGATCCGTTGCCTGCTAGTGTATTGATAGCTCCTGCTATAAAACTACCCACCAATGCCACGACGTATTGAAATATTGATAAATCCACTTATTCAATTTGGTGGATTTCCTGACAAAGTTCTACCAGTACACCATTGGTGCCTTTGGGATGCAGAAAACAAACCAATTTATTGTCGGCTCCTTTTTTGGGTGTTTCATTGAGGAGTATAAATCCAGCTTGAGTGAGTCTTTGCATCTCACTGCAAATATCTTCTACGGCAAATGCAACATGGTGAATACCTTCCCCTTTCTTTTCTAAAAATTTATGTATGGCACTAGATTCATCAGTTGCGGTAAGTAGTTCTATTTTGTTTGGGCCAGATTTAAAAAACGAGGTAATGACATGTTCTGAAGCCACTTCCTCCCTTTTGTAAGAAGGTGTATTCAGCAATTTTTCGAAAAGAGATTCAGATACTTCCAAATCTTTTACTGCAATACCTAAGTGCTCTATTTTGTACATATTTCTATTTGTTACCAGATCTGATCATCCGACATTAAAAAAGTCTTCTTTATGACATACTTGTGTAGGGTAAGGATGCCTACAGTCTGATCATAGTGACATCGCCTTTGACGGTAATGCTAGACCCAAGTATTGAGTACTTCACCACATACACGTAAGTATCTCCT
>JBATLS010000711.1:0-1828 GCA_049289435.1 Saprospiraceae bacterium
TCATAGCCAACTGCAGCTATTCGCTTGAGTACATCATCTACACTTGTTTTGGTACTGTCTATGGTGATCTTTGCCATGGCTAAGTCAGCATCCCATTCTGCTTTTGAGATGCCTTTTACATTGGCTGCTTTTTCAATGGTTTTTTTACACATGCCGCAGTTGCCGTAAACTTTTTGTGTTACTGTTTTTTGATTTAAGATTTGAGCATTGCTATCATTTATTAAGAAGATAGATAAGAAAGTAATCTGGAAAAAAATTAAAAATTTCATGTTAATTAATTTAATGTTGTGAATGATAAATATGGTTTAAAATGCTTTTCATGCATGTATATAGTGCCAACAAGAAAAATTGGATTTTCAAGAAGTCGGGCTTTGACAAAGCTAACATGTGATTGGCGTCAGAAAAACTTGAAATCTGAAAAATCTTAATCTAAAAGTCTGAGTACAAAGCGTAAACCTTGATTGACTAAAAAGCGTACTTTATTTTAAACTGAAATCAGATTTTTTGACTTTGCTCAAATTGTGTAATACAATTTTAGCTAAAGCAAAAATAAATGATAAAAATTAAGATTGAAAAATGTCAGTTTCGTTGATGCTTAGGCACACCTTCGGCTAGACAATAGCCTTGAAACTTATATCAGGTGGAGACCAGATAGTTGTGTAGATAGATTTTTTATACCCTGTGGTATAAATCCAACTTTTTTCATCATCTGATGAAATATCATTAAATGTAAAATTGGATTGGATAATTGTTAAAATCATGGATAGTGATACAGCGCCGCCACAATGACAACCTTGGCCACCGCACTTACCACCACAACTTTGGTTGTCATTTTCTCCATGCTCATCAGAACAGCAGGATTTTGTGTCCTGGCTGTCTGCCTTTTTGGAGCAACATGATGATTTTTTGGATTGTGAACTCATCGCGCATGTACCTGTAGAACCACAAGCCAGTATAGCATTGCCAGACCCCGACAAAAACATAAAAGCGAAAAAAGTGATATAGATGTATCTGTTCACGTTGGTATTAACGCACAAAAATATTAAAAAGTTGCCAAAAATTTAAAATATTTATAATTGCGCCTGAATTAAATGAATCCCTCTAAATTTAAAAAAAACGCATCAATGTAAACAACAGTGACCAAATTACTTTTTAAAAAATATTCCTCTTCGTATTCTATGATACAAGCTTGTTTTCTAAAAGATATTTCAGGCAACTTAATTTTCAGTAACTGGTACTATAATTATTCCGGCCTTTAAGGCATTACGCTGCTATAATCGTCGATTTATCGACTTGCTTTGCCAAGCGTAAGTGTTGATAGTGGTCAAACAATTCATTGCCACCCTCAATATTTTTTTTTCTTTGAGCTCTTTAAACACTACTTAGAGCATTCGTCTTGCTATGGCGATGGTAGCCTTTTTTGCGCTCTTCTTTCGCTTGAGATAGCGTAACAAAATGAACCAATAGGTCTTCTTACTCCGGGCGGCTGCCCATGCGGCTGATACCATGGACGTACGAAGGTACTTATTACCTTTTTTGGTAGATGTACTTTTCTTTTTGCCTGCGCTCTCATTGTTGCCTGATGCTAAAGCTGGCCATGAAGTCAATTGATCCGCCGTTTCGAACTTGCTCATACCTGTCCCTATCTCTGCTATGATTTGTTGGGCAGTAAGTTGACCTATGCCACTTATCTCGTCTAATAGCTTCACATCGATGGTATAATGTGTCTGTTCCATTTCTAATATCTTTTCGTTGACACTATCTAGTTGCTTTTGAGCGTGGCTACGGTCTTCTTGCTGTAATCTTAGGAGGATCTGATCTCCTTGTG
>JBATLS010000712.1:0-4901 GCA_049289435.1 Saprospiraceae bacterium
CTCCTCCCGACACATCCCTTTTGCTACATTGCGATGTCTTATCATCACCCTAACAGTACAAATGTATATCGCCCAAAGATAAGCACCAAACTTTTTTGTAAATATTTTTACATATAATATAATGTAATATATATATATATATATATATGAGTTAGTTAAGTATGTATGAATATTGATGAGATTGGGCGACATTTGCTGGCATCCCTATGGCAGTAAGGTCAAGGACATCAGCGAGGGGCTGATATCGGGGGTCGGTTCCGATAGCTATCGGGGCACAGACTTTGGCCATCGGGTGATAGTACACCTGAGAGTCTGCAGCTCCTGCAGGCTTGCCTGCGTGACTTGGTAGGCATGGGCATCGATGTAGGCTCTCTGCTGTGCTTCGTGGCAGTTTTTGACGATAGCCAAAACTGACGTCAAAGCGCATGTTGTCACGAGTTATCACTTTACAATTATGGGATTATTTACTTCCATTATATTTTCATTTTTAAAATGTCCATTTTATACCTGATGTTATATTGCCAGGAAACCTAAGGTAGTTTTGAAATTCAAAATAGTTTTCACGAAATACTGTATTATAAATTTCTCTTTGCTTAAGATTTAATATATCTCGGCCTTGGACGATGAAGGTAAAATTTTCCTTTATCTTATATTGAAATGAAGCATCCCACTTTAAAAATCTGACAGAATGTGTCGCAAGGTTGGTTTTGAGCAAATTTAGAGATAAATCATTTTCGAATCTTATTTTGGATTTATTTACTGTTGTAGCCAATTTAATTTCATCAATTGCTCCATTATTATTTAGTGTTCTGATCTTTTGCTCAGTGATCTGTCGTTTGTATCGTAAATCAATATTAATTATTTTTTTCCATGATGATGATAAACTAAATTCTGCGCCGATGGAGCGGAATTGAATCAGCGATTCGTCCATCAATGTATTTTTTAGTAATGAATAGTCTAGTTTTAGCTTTGCAGAAATATATCTTGATATTGGCTGATCGCTCATACCTGCAATTTTAAAATGTGCACTACTTTTACCAATGTATGGTGAAAATTGAATAAAACTACCTTTTGATTCTGCACCTAAAATGAGCGGATTTGTTGTTTCATTCATATCAACCTGTATATGATATCTCCTTTTAGTGGTTAAATTAAAATTGAGGTAACTCATCATAAATCCTTTTGTCCTTATTTCATGAAAAGGGTTTTCGTAGCCCCTGTTGGTGGTTCGTGTGTCTAATACTTCATCCAATATCCAGCTTTGATATTTTGAAATATAATCTTTATTGGAATTGGCTTTTAAAAGAAAAAAATGTAATTTAGAAAAACTATATTTCAGTAATAAAGAAGTCACTGGATATATAAATTTTTTATGTTCAAATTCATCCAAGGTTCTGCTGTAAGATTTAATCTTGATGCTTGACTTTACTAATACCTTTTTGTTATCAAAATTAAAGTATGCTTCCGACTCATGAGCGCTGTCCTTTATATTTTGTTTACCTTGATCCAATGTTTCAATCGACAGACTATTTTGTAATGAATATTCTGTAAAATCATGTGTATATGTATGGGACAATCCTGCTATAATGTTTTTTAAACTGTACTCGATATATGGCCTACTACTCCAGGATTGGGTTCTTAAATTTGTGTTTTGTTTCAATTCCATTATATTGGCATTGAACAATTCAAACGGGTCAGACAACTCTGATATACCATTGGTGGTTTCATTTGCAAAAAATGATGACAAGCCAAAATTCCATTTTGCCCCTATTTTACCTTGGCAATACAGCTGGGGAGAAAATTTTGTTCCTGTGCTCTCGATATGATTCTCACTCTTAAAAGGTAATTGATCCCAAAATCCGACATTTATCACATCTGAGTTTGGTTTTTTATACTCAAATGGGATGTCAATTTCAAGATTTAAATTTTGATTCATTTTTATCTTAAGATTTGATGCTATGTTGGTGTAATATAGTTTGATATGGCCCACATTAGTTCCGTTCATACTGTTTTTTGTGGGGAGTAGAAATACCCTAGAATATGTGTTTCTACTTTTCCTATTGGCATTGTATCCCAAAGCTGAAAGTTTTAAGTCAACTTTGTTAGATACTTTCATATCTGTAGTTGTAGTCAATAAGTGTTCAGTATTGTCAGTGGCATCTGGAGGTCTGACAAACTCAGTTGGTACTAAATTATTGATATTACCACCTGCTTTTTCAAGTGCCCGTCCTAGAGATGGCTGGAGACTCAGATAATCTACAGCAGTAAAAGTAGGGTCACCTGCATTATTTGATCTGCCAAATGTAGCATTAGACACTTTATCGCTTACTTTATATACGGTACCTTTGGCCAAATATTTATTTTCAATACCTGACTGAAATTCTATTTCGCCATTAATTTTGGATTTTGCCGATTCAGTGAGTATTATATTCATTGCAACTTTTTCACTGTGGTCTTTTGAGAATAGCTCTCGAAATGATCGATATCTTTCGATGATTTGAATTTTATAAACGTCCTCTGCTCTCAAACTTTCGCCAACCAAGCGATGTTGATCCTGTAAAATATCCTTTCCTTCAATGAGCAGTTTATCTATTTTTTTTCCATTATATTTGATTTGTCCATTTTGATCGATTTCTACCCCAGGAAGTTTTGCCATCACATGACGCAACTCAGTATCGCCATCTGTTTTGAATGCCTTGAGATCATACACGATGGTATCACCTTTGTTTACTATGCCTATACGTGTATCTGAAATCAAAACGTCTGGTAGAATATTTTTTTCAGACTCTAAATTGATGATTAATAGGGCATCAAAATCAGTAATTTCAGAAGTATTTACATATTTGTCTTTACATCCCAGATAACTTATTTTCAAAATTTTATCCTTAATATTTTCACCAGTTATTGACCAATTTCCATTGTCGTCTGTGATATCATACGTCAGTATTTTTATGCTATCACTATCTGTCAAAACTACCGAAGCCCCGAAAATTCCTTGCTTATCAAACAAAATCTTTCCCTTAACGGTCTGGGCATTAACATAAAAGTTAATGGTTAGAAAAAATAATATTTTAAGTATGATTTTCATCCCCACGATCTCTTATTTCATTTTTTGAAATTACCTATATCTTTTGATGCATCGTGTTCATCATAATATTTCCAAAATGAAATTTTATTCTTGCAATCATTTGGCAATTTTAGAGGATTCGAATTATCTTCTTTTATTATGTTAGTAAGCTTGATCGTTTTTTTAAAGGTTTTTATTAAGACTATTAATCCTGGTAGATCTGCAAAATGTTCAGGACCATCGGGTACAGGTATTTGTTTTGTATAGTAAGCTACTGATTTGGTGTTTTTTTCTACGGCTTTTTTGCATGGCAGATTGTAAACAATAGTATCAAAATCAACTAACTCCCAATTATTCAAATCTTTGTATGATTCATCCACACACTTATTCATCAAATTATTACCACCAGTTAAAAATAACTTTTTCAATTTATGATCTTTATAATAATCAGCTATAAGACTGATAGTTCCTTGTGTTTTGATATCGCTGGGAGTTTTACTTTCAGAGAATATATAAGACGACTTGTCATTTATTACCGTCAATCTGAAAATTTCTTTTGTTTCATTAAGTACCCGATTTATTTTGTCAAGCTGGGCATTAGTAAAAGGGAGATTTGAATTTTTATCTTTAATATCTACTTTTGTATTTTTAGTTATTGTGTATTCATAAATTATAGCTTTGTTCTGGGCCAATACAATGCTATCACTTGAGAAAAAGATATGTAAACATATGGAAATCAAACATTTATTCATATTAATAGATTTGATGGTAAAAGAAAATATAAAAAAAGCACGCCACAGTATTGAAAATCAACGTTATAGCGTGCCAAATCGTTATTCAAACATTACATAAGTACATGTATTTCCACATACCCAAACACCGCAATAGTCCCCATCATCTGTTACCTTTCCATCATCTGTAATAATCCATTCAGGTGCTACTGTAAAACTCATCAAAGAAAACGAAGCTCCAAGGAGCAAAGCAAAAACTAACTTTTTCATTTTTAAAAATTTTAAATGGTTAATTAAAAAAATACACTCATCTGCATCCATCTGTCCGATCATCAAAGTTACTCTACTCCGTGTGCCTGATGTCCCTGAAGCGTCTCTCTTGATTTATTCCGCTTTTGTCGGGATTTGTTTTGGCTACGAGCACTGGATTGTTACGACCATATTGTCATAACAATGGCTCGCCTTTACACATTGCATTTCGGTTCTTTTACCTTACTCGATACATGCATTTCATAAAAAAAAAATACCACAGGACATCCTACACACTTTTCTTAAAAAACCATATCTTTGCCATCGTACGTCCAGTACACCTGAGAGTCTGCAGCTCCTGCAGGGTTTATCCCGTTATTCGGGGGCATTGATGTAGGCTCTCTTTTCTTTTACCTCCGGAGATAAAAAAATATCTGAGCCCTAGAGTATGTTTAATCCTTCATCATTTGACTACAAGCGACACATTTTCTTTATACAAGTTTATATTTTACATCGTAGCACCAAGCTACGACTTAAAAATATGCCTTGTCTAAAATTTAATTTGCTTGCTTTCGCACAAACATGAAAATTTAATCATACTCTTAGTTTCGTCTGAAAATGATCAGAAATTCCTATTTTCTTTTGTTTGTCTTTTCTTGAGACATTAATGTTCAAAAATTCCACTCTGGGGGCAAGGTATCGGCATAGCATTGCCGATGACCATATGATACATTGCCCGACCAATGGGTTGGTTCCTACATCTATTTTGCCACACTTCATAAAGGTGTGACAGGTGTTTTGTTAATATACGACCACCAACTTTGTGGAGTTCATATCTTAAAAAAAATCATTTA
>JBATLS010000713.1:0-3260 GCA_049289435.1 Saprospiraceae bacterium
CTTCCTTACCATGGAAGTGCTCTACCCCTGAGCTACATCGGCCGAAAATTATTTTAGCTCCGGGTGTCTGAAAAATGAGCGGAAGACGAGACTCGAACTCGCGACCCTCAGCTTGGAAGGCTGATGCTCTACCAACTGAGCTACTTCCGCAAATAGACAAATCTCTCAAAAGATTTTGGTGGGGATGATAGGATTCGAACCTATTCAGCCTAAGCAACAGATTTACAGTCTGCCCCGTCTCTCCAACTTCGGCGCATCCCCATCTTCTCTTTTGCGAGCCAGTGGAGGGATTCGAACCCCCGACCCGCTGATTACAAATCAGCTGCTCTGGCCAACTGAGCTACACTGGCAAACTATTTTTTGTCAAAATTTCAAACTACAATTGGATCTTTTTCCAAAAGCGATGCAAAGGTAAGATTTATTCAAATATAAAAAAACTTTATTTAAAAATATTTTCTTAAAATTTTATATTGGTATCTCTACTACAATTTAGAAGCATTTCAAAGGGCAAAATATGCATTAAGATACAAACTAAAGGTAATCATAATATGGTAAGTGGAGTTTTAATCATCTTATTTTCTACCTTTGTGGTTTGATTTTGAAAAATAATAAAAAGATACCTGTTTATGGCATTTGAAGATATCAACAACTTACCAATTTCCTGGTCTGATCACGAAGATATTGGTATGAGATTATACGAGAGGTTTGGTGATGACTTTACTGAAGGTAATATATACCGCATTCGTTTTACTGATTTGATAGATTGGGTACTGGAAATCCCTAATTTTACAGGCACCAAAGAAGAATGTAACGAAGGACATTTAGAGCAAATTCAAGCCAAATGGGTGTATGAGTGGAGAGATAATCAGTGATGGCAATGATGGATTTTGCTCTTTTTAACGATATCACTACCTTGGTCTTTGATGTGGATGGTGTATTCACCAATAGCGAAGTCATAGTGATGGAAAATGGTGACTTTGTGCGAATCATGAATACCAGAGATGGTCAAGCCATCAAGTATGCTATTGAAGCGGGGTATCATGTAGCCATCATTACTAAAGGGTTTTCAGGAGGTGTTAGGAAAAGATTTGAATTCTTGGGAGTACCTTATATATATGACAAGCTTTCAGAAAAAAAAACTGCTTTTGATGATCTAAAAAATCGACTTGCAATTCAAAAAAAGGAAATCTTGTATATGGGAGATGATATCCCGGATCTGGTACTTTTTGATGAAGTCGGTGTTTCAGCCTGTCCCGCAGATGCCGCAGCAGATGTATTGGCAAAAGCAATGTATATCAGCACTTATATCGGAGGAAAAGGCTGCGTGAGGGACATCATAGAAAAAGTGATGCGTATTCAGGGGAAATGGGTTTATTAATCGGCAAGTTTACTATATGTCTGCATATATTAAAATACTAAGACCAAAAAATTTATTTCTCATAGCATTTACGCAATGTATTGTGTATTACTCAATGGTATGTAAATCTTATGACGTCACTGTTCCAGAAGTTGTTGCATTTATCTTGCTTGTGTTCACTACTTTGATCGTAGCTGGAGCTGGATACGTGGTGAATGATATACGGGATAATGAACATGATACGGTCAATAAACCTGAAAAAAGTTATATCCCTCACCAGATATCCCTTTCTAAAGCTAAACATTATTATATCATATTGTTGTCTATTGGGTTAATGACCATCAGTGGAAATATACTCTTGTCTGATAGTAGTTTTTATCCCATCATTTATTATATCATGGCCAACACGATGCTCCTACTATATGCCATCAGGTACAAGAATAGTATCTTGATTGGAAACATCATCGTCAGCACATTTGTGGCTTTGGTTCCTGCGGTGATTGTTTATACCGAATGGTCGCGATTTGACATGTTAGGGTTTACTGGGGGTGGTTTTGAAGTGGTGGAAGTTTTAATGGGGTATATGGTATTTTCATTTGTGATCAACATGGTGAGGGAGATTGTCAAAGATATAGAAGATATAGCAGGTGACAGTGCTTTTGGCTTGGTCACACTGCCGATAAAGTATGGTATAGATTTGGCAAAAAAATTGTGTATTGGGCTGATTATTTTGGCAATAATATTGATGATGGGTTGGATGTTACTATCAAGTATTGAAGTTGGATTTAGAATCAACATGTTTTTAATATTACTTATCATCTGTCCGCTCACAATAGTCATACAAATCATCACTAAAACTACCCAAAAGAGAGACTTCACCAAGGTCAGCGGCATTCTTAAATGGATCATGCTCGGTGGATTGGTTTCGTTGGTTATGATCACCAACCATATTTTGTGAAGTCGTAAGTAATACCTAAAAATCTATAATGAATTTCATTTTGAGTATTTAGGAAATAAAAATTTTAGTTAAAAATAAAACGATGGATAAAAAAATAGTGTTAGGATCCAAATCTCCAAGGAGACAACAACTGATGGAGGCGGCTGGATATAGTTTTGACACACGGACTCTTGATACTGACGAAAGTTTCGGGGCGGAAATGCCCGCCCTACAAGTAGCAGAAATGTTGGCTCATCGAAAAGCGGAAGCTCTGTTACCGACGCTATCCGATGATGAAATATTGCTTACAGCAGACAGCGTCGTAATACTTGACAATACGATATACAACAAGCCCGAAACCTATGAAGAAGGAATCCAAATCCTGTCACAACTCTCCAATCGGACACATACTGTAGCCACAGGAGTTTGCATCAGAACTACTACAAATATAGATTCATTTACCGTCATCACAGAAGTTACTTTTGAGTCTATATCGCGGGAAGAGATGGATTACTATCTGCAACATTTCAAGCCATACGACAAAGCAGGAGCATACGGCATACAAGACTGGATAGGGATCTGCAAGGTGAAAAAAATATCAGGGAGCTATACCAATATCATGGGATTACCGATGAAAGAAGTATATGATCACCTTCAGAAAATTCTTGCCATTTAGAAAGAAGTCACCTTTTCATTCCAACAATAAGTCCTCGCCCAAAAGATAAAAATAAAGAAATGACCAAGGTAAAGGAGACTCCAACGTTTATGATTATTTGAATATCAAACAATTAATATTCGTTATATATTTGTTAAGAATACTTTTATCTTTGTGTCATTACAATCATAAATTTTTACAAAATGAATATTCAAAAAAATCACGTAGTCACCCTTCATTATACCCTTACAGAAGACGACACCGATGGAGACCTACTGGAAGAAACTTTTAGTTCAGAGCCACTATCATTT
>JBATLS010000714.1:0-1608 GCA_049289435.1 Saprospiraceae bacterium
TGTCTAAAGCATGCATCCAAACATTTTATACACAATTCAAAGACAAAATGGTAACTAAAGACTTGCAAAATTATTATCAAAGCATCAGCAATGATTTCTAAAATATAAATATTCAAGAGTTTGGTTATAAATCACTTCATCTCTTTATGAATGTGTAAATGCGAGAGTTTATTTTAAGTAGTTTTAGTAAACTGCCTTTATTGGTTTCTGACTGCAAACCACAGATGGAGCTGGTCCAGAAAGAAAAGTGTGGCATTTACTTCAGATCAGAAGATACAGATGACCTGAAAGAGAAAATAATCTACCTTTATGAAAATCAGCACCTGTTAAAGAGCATGGGTGAAAATGGCAAACTTGCCATTCGGACCACCTATCAACTCAAAAATTATAGACAGTCATTTTGCCAATTTATTCGTGAGACCTTACCGTCTTAGCACAATTATGAAGGCTAATTTATAGATATTATGTACACTATCATCGATTACGGCTGTGGGAATGTTACGAGTGTCAGGAGGGCTTTCAGGAGGCTTGGTATCGAAGCAGTGCTTTCCGACGATCCCAACATTATATTGAAGTCTAAAAAAATAATTCTCCCCGGTGTCGGTCACTTCAGGGAAGGTATGAACCAACTGGCAAAAAGAAAATTGATCGATGTACTTAATGAAGCAGTGATTGAACAAAAAATTCCGGTGTTGGGCATTTGTCTTGGTATGCAACTGATGACCAATCATAGCGAAGAAGGAGATGTGCAGGGTTTAGGATGGATCGATGCCTCTACAAAAAAAATTAGTACCGACCTTAGAGTGCCACATGTTGGGTGGAATACAGTTGATATTGCTCAAAAATCTATGTTGTTAGATGGCATCAACAGTTCAGATCAGTTTTATTTTGTGCATTCCTATGCAGTGCATTGTCAGGATAAGGCAGCAATCATAGGCTTGACCGAATATGGAGAAGTATTTACCTCCGTATTTAGCAAGGATAATATCTACGCCACACAATTTCACCCCGAAAAAAGCCATGATCAGGGTCTGAAAATTATTAAAAACTTCATTTCTATTACCAGTTTAGTCAATGTTTAGACCTAGAGTCATACCTGTATTATTGCTGCATAATGGCGGACTTTATAAGACTGTGCGTTTTTCTGACCCTACTTATCTTGGCGATCCCATCAATGCTGTCAAGATTTTTAATGATGCAAAAGCGGATGAATTAATATTTTTGGATATTGATAGAAAAGAAGCACCTGATTATGACATCATATCCAAAATAAGTGAGGAAACCATGATGCCATTTTCGTACGGTGGGAGTATCCATACATTAGACACTGCAGTCAGGGTTTTTGACCATGGTGCCGAAAAGATAGTCATCAATTCTGCTTGTTATGATAATTATGATTTGATCACCCAAATCACAGCAATATATGGAGGACAAGCGTTGGTCGTATCAATAGATGTCAGACTTAATGAATCAGGAACCCACATCTTATATAGTGAAAGCGGCAAAAAAGTACAATCCATTTCATTGGAAGATCACATCACAAAATGCGAAGCAGCAGGAGCCGGCGAATTTTTTATCAATAGTATCGACAGGGATGGTACCTTTGAT
>JBATLS010000715.1:0-3394 GCA_049289435.1 Saprospiraceae bacterium
TTATACAATAGTAGATATGAATCTAAATTATTCTCTTAAGTCTTTTACTTTAGGGCTAGAAATCAACAATCTATTGAATCAGCAGTGGAATGAAACGCAATTTGCTACCAATTCACGACTCAATGAAGATAAATCACCCGTGGAGGAGATTCATTTTACTCCGGGAGCACCATTTTTTTTGAAAGGCAAAGTGACGTATAGTTTTTAAAAACATTCCATTGTAAGATAGACTTTGAAATGAAATCAATTTTTAATGATCGTAACTTCGGTCCTCCGATTGTAACGATGCTGCTCCTCCGTACACACCACTTTGTCGGTACATTTGTTTCTGATCTTGGATTCGCCATACCCACGTATCTCTATCCTATCTTCTTCGATGCCCAAATCAGTAAGATATTTTCTTGCTGCATTGGCTCGGTCAACAGAAAGCTGTAGGTTGTACGGTGCTGGTCCCCTACTATCTGTATGAGCTTCCAACCTCACGGTCATGTCTGGATTTTCTATCAATGTCTTGGATAAAGCATCCAACTCGCGGGCAGCGCCAGGCAATATGTTGCTTTTATTGTAATCATAATATATATTTTCAAACACTATAACAGATCCTGCCGAAGTCGGGATGATGATGTCATCTTTGGTCGATTCTTTGTCAGATGGAGTACCTACTTTTACCATTGGTTCGGGGTCGGTATCAGCTTCAGGTTCCATGACCATATTGAACGAAGGGCCAAATACTTCCAGATCAAAAAGCATCGATGTCTCAGCATACCCGTCTTTTATGACGCTGATCAGATATTTTTGGTCTCTTCTCACTTTTAGATCAGCTGCTCCCGTTTCATTGGTCGAAAAGAGCATGTTGTTTTTACTATTTTTGGGGGTCAATTTAAGGATGACATCTCCTGGATCTCTGCCAGAAAGCATATCAACATTGTAATTAGACAAAGTAAACAGATTGATGTCCATCTCCAGTGGTATCACGGTGATTTTGGCTTTGGCTATTGGCTGCAAAGTAAGTTTATCAAAGACATGAACTACAGATTGCATATATTCTAGTGTAGTACCGTCAAAAATTGGCATGACGGAACTAAAACTATATATGTCATCTTTGCCTGCCCCTCCCGGTCGATTTGACGAAAAATATCCTGACCTTCCATTGGATCTTACTATCAGCCCAAGATCATCATAGGGAGAATTGAATGGAGGGGGCAAAATTTCGGGAGCACTCCAAACACCATCCTTCAACTTGGACACGTACATATCTAAGCCGCCAATACCTGAAGTGCGCTCTGATGCAAATATCAATATGGAGTCATTGACTATATTTGGAAAGATCTCATTGCCAGCAGTATTGATCACCGTACCCATATTGATGATTCCTGTCCATTCATCAACATTAAAATAGGCTATATAGAGATCCATTTTGCCGAACCCTCCCGGACGATTGGACGAAAAAATGATGGTTTTTCCATCAGACATCAATGCAGGATGACACACTGAGTAGTTTTCTACATTTATGTTGATAGGATCTATCTTAGGCTTTGCAGCATTGAGATCAGCAGACATGATTCTCAAGTACGTAGTATCAGTTTCTACGTTTCTATTTGTCCTCTTTTCCCTATGTGATCTTGTAAAAAAGATTTTGTTTTGGTGCGGATCATACGACATCGGCCCCTCATGCAGCTCGGAGTTGATGTACTTATTGTAGGTTTGTCTCGAAATAAGGCTATTGTCATCATTTACATCTGAATATCCAATATCAAAATACGGTTCATCTATCTCCTTGTCAAATAATTTTCCTTTTAATCCCGTAAAAACATACCCGATTTTATTGCCCACAAATGCAGGTGAAGACTCCAGATTGGCAGTATTGATGCCTTTTTCATTGTTGGTTTTTATTCCTTTGAGCGCATCTTTATTAAAAATGGCTTGCCCAAAAGCAGGAACTGCTATAATGGTGATCCCCAAAAGCAAAATTATGTACAATGAATTATATTTCAATTTTCTCATCAGAAATATCTTGGATTTATGACGATGGTTTTGACCTTACGAGGTATAAAATTGTATGATAATATCATCTCCAAACTACCGTTATCTATGGTTCTGATTTGTGACATCGTGATATCATATGCAAAACCTACCATCAGCCGATCTGAAAGTTGCATGCCTAAGATGACATCTATAGACTCACCAAGATCTTCATGACCACCTCCAGTCCGATAAGTCAGACCCGCAGTGTATTTGTCTTTCCAGGTCGAACTAAAATTTAGATCGATGCCCCATGGTACATTTTCTCCAGCTCTGAACATGACTTGCGGTGTGACCCTTACATCATTATTTACATCAAACGTTGCCCCCGACATGACAAACAAATGACGCACTTCGGTAGAGAATAAATTATTATTGTCAAAATCCAGATCAGATTTGATCATCCTGGGCAGCGATGCACCCAGATAAAATTTATTAGTATTGAAATATACACCAAAACCTGCATTCAGCAAATTGCGCGATATGGCATCCCGAGGTATTGACGGATCTAAGTTGATGTCTTGGATAGCAAATAAGCGACTGTCCGTAAAGTCTTGTACATAATTTCTACCCGAGATATTCATACCCATGCTCAGTGTTCCTTCTCCCAAAAAAAACTTGTATGCGTAACTTCCTTCGTAGGTTATTTTTTCGGTGATACCAATGGTTTGTCTCTCCAGATTAAATCCCAAACCAATTCTCTTACCCAATCTTGGGAGGTTGATCGTCAATACTTGGGCTTTGGGTGCTCCGGGAAAACCATTCCATTGATCTCTATACATCAGTGTGGCGGATAGATATGTCTCATTGCCTGCATATCCGGCATTTAGGCCCATTTTATTGAACATAAACTGGGTGTACATTTGCTGCTGCTGGCCGCTCATTTGGCAGGCAAACATTAAGATGATGACTGTATGAAAGATATATCTCATCATCTTTGTAAAATTAAAAATCCATTAAGTGGTCTCTGTCCATCACCGGTATCTATGATATAAAAGTAAGTACCTACGGGCAAATCACCACCACTATACACACCATTCCAATCATTTCGATATGGGTTGGCAAAAAATACTTCTGCTCCCCATTCATTAAATATAGAGACCTTATTGGAAGGAAATTTGCCCGTCTCCAGACATGGTATGACAAAGAAATCATTGATTCCGTCATTGTTAGGGGTAATGATGCTAGGAGCTTTACACAGGACATTGTCATCATATTGGATGGTCACTGTGGCTTGTTCGCATAAGTCTCTGCAAAAATCCCCGCATATTTTGTAAGTAAATGTCTGTAGCACAGGATATCTTGGATCAGGAGTATAAATAATGTTACTGCCATCTACTTCCACTTTGGCATTTTTAGGTGAGCTTTCTAT
>JBATLS010000716.1:0-2724 GCA_049289435.1 Saprospiraceae bacterium
CTGTCGGGTTGACAGCAGTATTTTCAGATGCTTTGGCACAGCAAGGGATCAGTTGTAATGTCATCGCTGGATATTACCATGACCATATTTTTGTAGATAAGCGAGATGCTGAAAGGGCCATGTCAGCGTTGGTGGTTTTGTCACAAAATGCTCGAGAGGAGTAAAATACTTGACTAATGATAGCATTTAAATTATAGAAAACCAGTCTAAAATTGACCTCGTTTCTGACTGCAGGATAATCATTTCAAATCATGATTCATTCCTGTTTTTTTTTCAAGTAGATGTATTTCTTAACCCAATTTAAGAAAGCTCTATTTTACTACCTGTGTCTTTGCTCCAGTACATCCACCACATCTTGCAATGTGCAATCTTTGGCTTGCAGCAGCATGAGATAGTGAAACAATAAATCAGCTGATTCATCCAGAAACAAGGTGCGGTTGTCATCTTTGGACTCTATGACCATTTCTATGGCTTCTTCGCCGACTTTTTGGGCTATCTTATTGATGCCTTTTGCAAATAACGAAGCTACGTATGATGTTTCTACATTGAAGCGACTCCTTCTGTCTGTGATCGTAGATTCCAGATGACTTAAAAAAGTCAATGCATTTGCTTGATTGACTTCATTCCAACAAGTGTCTGATCCTGTGTGACATACGGGCCCTTTGGGTGTGACTTTTGCCAAAATAGCATCCTGATCACAGTCGAGCGCCAGTGAGATGACTTCCAAAAAATGACCACTTTCTTCTCCCTTTGTCCAAAGTCTATTGCGCGACCTGCTATAAAAAGTCAACTGCTTTTGTTTGATCGTTATTTCCAATGCTGCTTTATTGGCATACCCCATCATCAATACTTTGTTCGTCAGTACGTCCTGAGCAATGACAGGTACTAATCCACCCCCTTTTTCAAAATCCACATTTTTTATATCCAACATGATCTGTATATTTATTATTTTCTTACTGCAATGTTATGTTCAGCCAATGATGTCTTGAGGTCATCTATCCCGACCTCCTGAAAGTGAAAAATACTTGCTGCTAAGGCTGCACTAACATCAGTCTGCTGAAATACATCGATGAAATGCGCTATCTTGCCAGCACCACCAGAAGCAATGACAGGTATAGTCAAAGAGAGATTCAAGGTCTTTAGTGCCTCAAGCGCAAAACCATTTTTAGTCCCATCATGATCCATGGAGGTAAATAAAATTTCACCCGCTCCCCTATCCTGTACTTCCTTGGCCCAATCGAATAATTGCAGTTTGGTAGGTTTGGTACCGCCATGGGTGTGCACCATCCATTCACCATGTGCATTTTGACGAGCATCTATAGCTACGATCAGGCATTGTTCGCCATAAATATTGGCTATTCTGGTGATGAGCTCCGGATTATAGATTCCTGAAGAGTTGACACTCACTTTGTCTGCTCCGTTTTGCAGCAACTGATAGACTGTTTTTTCATCACTTATGCCGCCACCGACTGCAAATGGGATATTGACTTCCTTACCCACTTTTCGAACAAGATCTATCAGTGTATGCCTATTTTCCTGTGTTGCCGCAATGTCCAAAAAAACCAATTCGTCGGCACCTTCTACACTATATCTTGCAGCCAGCTCTACTGGGTCACCGGCATCACGGAGTTGTACAAAATTTGTGCCCTTGACAGTTCGACCGTTTTTGATATCCAGGCAGGGTATGATTCTTTTTTTTAGCATTCTGTTTGTTTTTGAAATAGTTGTTCAAGTGATATGGCGCCTTCGTAGATGGCTTTGCCAATGATGATGGCCTCCATTCGCATCTCTTGCAATAGATGTACCTCTCCCATATCATGTACCCCTCCCGATGCGATCAATCCTACACCAGGCAACTCCTGCATAATGTCCAGATACAACTCCTTGGCAGCGCCGGCCATCATCCCATCTTTGGATATTTCGGTGCACAAAAAAGTCTCTGCACCTACTGTCATATACTCCTTAATAAAGGTCATGATGTCCTGATCTGAAGTCTCGAGCCAGCCATGTGTAGCGATCATGCCATCTTTGACATCTGCACCTACTACTATGCGATGGCCACCATAGGTAGATAGCCATTGGAATACTTTTTCCTTTTGAGTCACGGCAACACTCCCCAAAATAAGCCTATCTGCCCCTATATCCAACAATTGTCTTATATCATCTTCGGTTCTGATACCACCTCCGGTTTGCACCAGCAAATTTGCTTCTGTGATGATTTGACCTATGAGTTTGCGGTTGTGATTGGAAGGGTTTTTGGCAGCATCCAGATCAACTACGTGCAGATAAGTAGCTCCTGCATCTTTAAACCTTTTGGCCATATCAAGCGGGTCATTATCATATACCTTTACCGTATCATAATCTCCCTTAGAAAGTCGGACACACTGCCCTCCTATGATATCAATCGCTGGAAATATTTTGGTCATTTTATTGGATTTTGGCCTTTAGCTTTTAGTCTTTAGCTTTATGATGACTCCAAAAGAATGGAGATCGGCACTGTAAATTTATTAGCATACACACACCATTCACTTTTTGACTTTAACTTTTTAATCGTTACACTAACATTTGATTTATCATCTCGGATATTATTGCCATTTGAGATTTAAAAAAATGAAGTGATTTAAAAACATATGTTAAAATGATTTGTAAGTGCTTGGAATACAGATCAAAGCATTTTTTGAAGTTCATAGTGATCCCGATAGCTATCGGGAATGGACAAGAAAA
>JBATLS010000717.1:0-3572 GCA_049289435.1 Saprospiraceae bacterium
GGAGGTGACTCAGCATTGGACTGGAGTATTCTATTGTCAGATATAGCCAAAGAAGTGACACTCGTACACCGGCGTACTTCTTTTCGTGGAGCCTTGGATTCTGTCGAAAAAGTCATGCGTCTCGCAGAGTCCGGTAAAATAAACCTCATCACCAATGCTCAGGCAGTGGGTCTAAATGGCAACGGAGTATTGAATGAAATCGTCATAGAAGAAGATGGTAAAGAAAACTACAATTACCAAGTTGATCATTTTCTTCCATTATTTGGACTGGCACCTAAACTTGGGCCTATTGCCGAATGGGGGCTAAATATAAAGGATAATGCCATTGAGGTCGATACAATGGATTATTCTACCAACATTCCTGGTATTTATGCCATCGGAGATGTCAATACTTATCCCGGCAAACTCAAACTGATCCT
This sequence comes from Saprospiraceae bacterium, assembly GCA_049289435.1. Taxonomy (GTDB): domain Bacteria; phylum Bacteroidota; class Bacteroidia; order Chitinophagales; family Saprospiraceae; genus OLB9. The sequence continues at coordinate 420 of JBATLS010000717.1, forward strand.
ATGTGGTTTTCACGAAGGGACGATGATGGTACAATCTGCCTTCAAACACATCTACCCCAATCAGAAACTATCATTCAAATATACTACTGTGTCAGGAGTCAATGGCTTTTGACATGTATCAATCACCCCGCCAGCCATAGCCCTAACTGACTAAGATTAATAGCATGGACGAAAACATGATCCACATAACGGTCATAGACAGAGATGAAAAATCACATCATTTGATAGCTCCGACTGATATGGCTATGAATATGATGGAAGTTTGTAAATCATATGAATTGCCAGTAGAAGGAATCTGTGGCGGCATGGCTCTATGTGCATCATGTCACATGTATGTACTGAGCGATCATACGCTCACCGAACCATCAGAAGATGAAGAAAACATGCTGGATCAGGCATTTTTTGTAAAATCCAACTCCAGACTGGGTTGCCAATTAAAAATAACTGATGAGTTGGATGGGCTTGTGGTAAAATTAGCACCTACTGGTGATCCATAAATCAATACTCCATTTCTACTACTGACTTGGCGACCTTTCCACCTAATTGAGGTCCTGATTTTTCCAAGATCACTTTAGCCGATACGATCTGTGGCCATTTGACTTTTATTCTTGTGATCATCCTGTACACGACCGTTTCCAGTAGTTTTTGGGTGGTGGACATTTCTTCTTTGCATATGGTATATAATTCTTCATAATTGACCGTGTCGGTTATATTATCATCTAATGAGTCAAATGATTTGAGCGACACATCCACATCTACAAAAAAAGTATTGCCTGCCTTTCTTTCTTCCTCATAGTATCCATGATACGCATAAAATTGAGCACCTTTGATCGAAACTTTTGTTTTCATAATGGTATAAATATAAGAACCATAAAATTGAGTGCAAAATAGCTAAAATATTCTTCCTTTTAGGGCTTTTTGCTGCAAACTCAAATCGCTTTATTATCCAATCCTTCCTGCTTTCTGTAGATTCTTCTTTCTCCTTCAAAATCTTTGAAGCAGAATGTCGCTTAAAGTCCTTAATAATATCGAATAAGTTAACATTTTCGGCACTCAAGATGCAACGAACATGATTACATAAGACCAAATTTGAAGCCCTTTGTGCTTCCGCAATAATCAAAACTGTCCAAAATGATGTCCTTATAAACTTTTTGTGTAAAAATACCCGCCTGCTGCAAATCGGGTAAAAACATCTACCCATGATACAGTTGTAAAACTTACAAAGTATATACCATCATTATCTATAAACTTGTACTTTGTACTCACTCTCTTTTAAATATAATCCGTATAAAGATATTATCAAAATTCTTACCAAAAACCTAAAGTTAATAAGGCTATGGTTGGGTGTTGTAATATCTACATATAAACATGTAGTCAAAGCCGCTTAGCGGTTTCGTCACTTGAAAGCATCTTTGTGCTTTCATCGCAAGCGAATCGTTCCTCAATGTTTCACTTCGCCCACGAGCCATTTTGAATGGATCGAACAGGCTAGTTCACCAAATGCCCAGTAAGCCCACGCACCCCACCAATGGCGGGTTTCTTCGCTTGGAGCACTGACATACTTCACCCTACGGGATCACTCAGCAACCCGCAGTATCTCATTAGTACTGGTAATGAAGTAGCGACCTTCACCATGATAGTATTGTATTTTATAGACAATTTGACTAACTTTGTACCGTTAAATACTTTATTCAGTATGGATATAGCAAAAAACATAAAAAAACTCCTTGAGGAACGGGGATTGATGCAAAAAGAAGTAGCCTATGCAGCTGGTGTACATCCGTCCAACAATTTTAAAATGGAGAAAGGCGAAAGAGAATTTGGGATTGATGTCATTGATAAAGATGCTAAATTCTTTGGACTTACCATTGATGAATTGGTGCATCCTAATAGCAAACTACCCAAAGACATAAGAGTAGAAGATAAAACGGCTAATGAAAAAGTACAGTTGATTTCTCAACTGGATGAAGATGATAAAACAGCCGTATATCGTATCATTGATGGAATGCTGACTAAAAACAAATTCCAAACTTTTTTTGAACAAAATATTCAAATCGCTAAATAATAAAATTATGCTGGCATTACATCCACAATACATTACAGACAATACAGGAAAAAAAATATCTGCCGTTCTTCCTATGAAAGAATTTATAACACTTTTAGAAGAACTGGAAGAATTGGAAGATATAAAGCTCTATGACGAAAGTAAAAAACAAGATTCTGGCGAACGCATTTTATTTTCTGATTACTTAAAAAACAGAAAAGCAAAAAATGCCTAACTACACCGCTGTATTATCTAAAAAAGCAAAAAAGCAATTAGATAAACTTTCTGACAATATTGCAGAACCTATCCTTAATGCTATTGCTGCACTGGAAGAAAACCCACGACCTACAGGTTATAAAAAACTAAAAGGAAGAGACGGTTACAGAATTAGAACAGGCAACTATCGTATTATTTACGACATTTTTGATAATGAACTTATCGTGGATATTATTACGCTCGGTAATAGAAAAGATATTTATGAATAAAGCAAAAGCCCAACTAAATCGGGCTTTGTACTATGATATTTTTCTTAATGCTTTTTGGGCTTACTTTTTTATCAATGGTTTTGAACGGCTTGTTAGTGTTGCAATTTTTTCTCTTGCCTTTTTAGATTTCATCCTTCCCAATGCTTCTAAGGCATGAGGAGTTATTTCTTCGTCATCAAGCAACTCAATTAAAATAACTTCAGCTTTTTCTGATTTCACTTTTCCCAAAGCTGCTACAAACATTTGCCTTGACATTCCATTTTCTTTGTCCTTAATAATTGGCAAGATACTTTCTACATCATCATCCGTAATGGAGATGACCTCGCTAAAAAAATTGGGTGTATCCCATTTTTGCATTCATTGATAGCCAATTTCTTTTTAGCTCCCTTAAGGCCCGCCTGCTGCGAAGCGGGCAAGCCTGCCTGCCCCGTAGCGGGCAGGGATGGGGTAATCTAAAAAGAAATTGTATAAATGTGTAATTTTGGGATACACCCAAAAAATTGGTACTTCCGTACCCCTTGTAGGCATATATGAAAGAGAAGAAATCAAGCCTTATATTGATGTGGCAGCAAAAATCGCTGATGCCCTCGGTGTTACTATTGATTATCTATTGGGCAAATCTGA
>JBATLS010000718.1:0-2616 GCA_049289435.1 Saprospiraceae bacterium
AATAAACAGATGAAATGAGCATGAGTAGTAACACACAAACCGTGATGATTATTTTCATGCGAATTCCATCTGGCTTCTTTAAACAGGCATTCAGAGAATGCCAATTAAAAAAATAAACAGATGAAAAGCTGAGTTTCATCCTGCCTGCCAAAGAATTTGTTCGGCAGGGAGGTGACTTGCTTAGGAATTAACATTATGTTTTTAAATCACTTCGATAACTAAAATGATCAAATTATGATATTTAGGTATTATTTTATCCAATATAGAAATGAATTAAACTTAAAGTAATCGACATTAATTTTATAGTTTTACATTTTTTACACCTTAGGCCATCACGTATGAATATATTAAAATCAATTACCGTAATACTTTTTATCGGAACTCTGAGTTGCAAACAAAATAACACTCATCCAGAGGAACCTAATATTGTCCCTCATGAGCTGGATCAAAACATGGCTGAAAATTTAGCCAATTTGCCTTTGAAATGTCTCCAAAAAGAGTTTCCTAACAAACTGAACCAAAGTCTTACCAATAACGAAGAGATAGGAACTCCCAAAGGATTGCATCCAGCTTTTTATGGTTGTTATGATTGGCATTCGAGTGTTCATGGTCATTGGATGTTGGTAAAACTGATGAAATTATTCCCCAATCTTAAACAAACGGAGGATATCAAGCGCAGTCTTCGACTGAATATTACCAAGGAAAACATAGATGTAGAATTGGAATATTTCAAAAGAGCCAGTGAAAAATCATTCGAAAGGACCTATGGCTGGGCATGGTTGTTGAAACTCGACGAAGAATTGATCACATGGGACGATCCCTTTGCCGTAGAAATACATGGACATCTACAGCCATTGACAGAGTTTATAATCAATAAATATTTGGATTTCTTACCTAAATTAAATTATCCTGTTAGGTCTGGAGAGCATCCGAATACCGCTTTTGGCTTGGCGTTGGCATATGATTATGCCATAGCAGCCAAGCATGACACTTTGAGACATCTCATAGAGCAGAGGAGTAAAGATTATTATATAAATGACGTTGCTTGCCCTTTATCATGGGAACCGGGAGGGTTTGATTTTTTATCCCCATGCTTCCAGGAGGCTGATTTGATGGCTAGAATACTAGTACCTGCAGACTTCAAAGCTTGGCTCAACAAATTTATTCCTTCTATCCAAAAGTCTGACTTCGATATTTCAGAAGCTAAAGTCTCCGATAGATCAGATGGCAAATTGGTGCACTTGGATGGTGTCAATTTTTGCCGAGCCTGGAGTCTGTATCACATTGCACAAAAAGTACCTGAATACGGCCATTTAGTTGCATTAGCCAATAAACATATCGACGCATCTTTACCGAGCGTCATTGATGGAGGATATGAGGGTGAACATTGGCTGGCTACTTTTGCTATCTATTCATTGACATCAGCTCCGAGTCAAAATAAATAAATCAGCAACATGAATGTATTTAAAAATATAGGCCCGGGAGTACTGGTTACTGCTGCTTTCATAGGACCGGGTACGGTCACAGTTTGTCTATTGGCAGGCAACAAGTTTATGTTTGAATTATTGTGGGTATTGCTTTTTGCTGTAGTGGCCACCATCGTACTTCAGGAGATGGCTGCAAGACTTGGGATAGTCACTCAAGCAGGTTTAAGTGAAGCCATCAGACAGCAAATTAATGATAAATGGACTCGAAATATAGCTTTTGCACTGATTATTTCTGGAATATTACTCGGTAATACTGCCTACGAAGCAGGCAATATATCGGGAACGGTGATTGGCTTAAAAATATTGACAGGCAACAAAGTATCGCAGATCTGGGCATCAGTCATCGTATATCTTCCCGCCATGGCATTATTGTATTTTGGAAAAAATCGAACGATCGAAAAGTTCTTTATTGGAGTAGTAGTAATGATGAGTCTTGCGTTTTTGATGTCAGCCATACTCACTAAACCAATTCTTGGCGAAATAGCAAAAGGCATGACCATTCCTCATTTTCCTGATGGGAGTTGGGTGGCCATAATAGGGCTGATAGGTACCACGGTAGTGCCTTACAATCTATTTTTACATGCTGCTATGGTCAAAGATAAGTGGAATAATATTTCAGAATTACCAGCCGCTAGGAAGGATTTATTTATAGCCATCATAGTAGGTGGCATCATATCTGCTTGTATCTTGATCACAGGAGCATCCACATTTGGGAGTATTATTACTGGAATCGATGATCTGTCTGATTCATTTGAGCAAGTGTATGGCAGTATTGGAGTTAAATTTTTTGGCCTAGGAATATTTGCTGCAGGATTTACATCCACTATCACAGCCCCTTTGGCTGCTGCATTGGTAGCTCGAGGACTTTTTGGTTGGGGATCAAAAAACAATGAAGTAAAGTTTCGTGCCACTTGGATGATTGTGTTGACAGTTGGCTTTGTATTTTCGTTGGTGGGTTACAAACCTATTCAAATCATCCAATTGGCTCAGTTTGCCAATGGATTACTTCTACCTTTTATATCTTTGTTTTTGATTTGGGTGGTCAATAATCAAGCACTGATGGGAGCACATAAAAACTCTGTTTTACAAAATGTAGCGGCCATTATCGTGTTGATCATAAGTATAGGGT
>JBATLS010000719.1:0-3508 GCA_049289435.1 Saprospiraceae bacterium
AATAAACACCTGCGCTCAAAATGGCTGAAGTAAAAAATACAGAGACCTCTCTACTTCCGTTTGATCCTTTGGATATGCAAAATTACCGCGTTGAAAAACTGAAAAAAGCGGACAAAAAAGGATTTGAGCGTTGGATGGAAATATTTGGAGGGCCTTTGGCCTTTGTTTCCTTTGTGCTTATTTATTACTGGGTGGACATTTCGTTTCTGAATGAGTTTGATGTAGCATCGCTGAAAGGAGATGGACTGAAAAGATTCAATGAGGTAGGTGCAGAAAAATTTTCGAGAATCAGTTATGCCATGCTGGCTATTTTTGTAGCTTCCATCATATTATGGATAACGGAGAGTGTACCGAGCTACCTTACGTCATTGTTGGTGATCATAGCGATGGTACTGACCGGAGTGACTTCAGAAAAGGTAGCTTATGCACAATTGGGTCATCCGGTCATGTGGCTCAATATATTGTCATTTGTACTGGCCAGCATGCTTGTCACTACCAAAGTTGCCAAACGATTTGCATTGTGGTTTGTCAATAAATTTGGTAAAAATGCTGTCGGAATATTTTTTAGCTTCATAGTCATCAATATTGTACTTTCTATTTTTATTTCAGCAACTACTGCCAAAGCAACCATACTGCTCCCGATATTTATGGTCATAGCAGCCATTTACGGAGCTACGTCTGATCATAAAAATAATTTTGGTAGAAACATCGTGCTTCAAAACCTCTTTCAGATCAACATCGGGGCAAGTGGTTTTATCACTGGTTCTGGAGCCAATCTACTTGCTGGATCACTCATAGCTGGTGCTATGGGCTGGACGATGTTTGGGTATCAGGATTGGTTTGTTGCCGCATTTCCCCTATGTATCATTCTGATTATTATTGGCTGGTTTGTGGGTACAAAAATAATATTCCCTATCAAACCTGAAGAACAAGTACCACAAATAGCAGGAGGGATGGATCGCCTAAGACAAGAATATGATGCTTTGGGCAAAATGTCGTTTAATGAGTATAAATCAGTGGCGATATTTCTAGTAGTACTAGCTCTTTGGGCGACGGACAAACAGCATGGTATATCACAGACAGCTGTAGCATTTTTGGGTGCGGTGGTTGCTTTGCTACCCGGTATCGGCGTCGTAAAATGGAACGATGTGGACATACCCTGGCACTTAATGCTCTTCTCGGCAGGCGCTTATACATTGGGTGCAGGTCTGGAAGCTACTGATTTGCCAGCAAGTCTGGTGGAAGCATTATTTACCCATCTTGGGATATCTGATGCTACACCGTTTTGGGTATTGTACCTCGGTCTTACCTTTATCATGTTATTTAGTGCTCTTCTTTTTCAGTCCAAGACCATGCGTGCACTTATATTTGTGCCGATGGCCATCGGGATAGCACAAAAATTTAATTATCCTGTACTGAGTCTCGCATTTCCCGTAGCACTACTTATTGAGCATGTATATGTGCTTCCATTCAATAGCAAACCAGCAGCACTTTTATATACCACCAATCACTATAGTATGAGTGATTCTTTTAAATTTGGTTTTACGATGATGGTGATCAGCTGGTTCGTGATCATTGTCTGGGGCGAAACAGTTTTAAAATATTTGGGTTATACAAGTGATGGCGTATTTTTTTAATAACAGGTTTGTAAATTAATGATATACTTTGATAGAAGGAAATGTAAAGTTGCATGATAAATTTTCTGTTGAGCTGAAATTGGGTTTTATCGCACGCAAAAAAGCCTTAAAAAATAATTTCACTTTGAATACGTGGATATTTATTCCTGAGAGTCTGGACATCAACAGATTTACCTATTCTAAAGAAAAATTTTACAACGACCTGAAGTCAAACATCAGGCTCATCACCCCTGTGTATATACTGAGAGATATTGCCGAAAGAAAATGTCCTGTTTTTGAAAATCTAGAGTCTTCTTTTCAACAACTCGCATCACAACCTACCCGAACAAATAAGATAGATTATGAGTATCAGATCAAAATGTTTTTATCTATTCTGAAGAGTTCATTACGTGAAAAGATAAATCATATATCAAATGTAAAAGAAGAAGATATAGATTACCTTTTGCACCATCACCTGGAATATTTGGACAGTATAATGACTCAATACAGGGCAATGTATCATATTATAAATGTTCATACAGTTAGTAATGAACTGGTGGATTATTTTAATTACGGTGATGAATTTATGAGCAATCTGGTGGAGTACAACTCTTTTCTGCTGCTTAGGAAACTCAAAGAGCGAAGACCGACCAATTTTGAAGAGCAAAGAGTCTTGTTGAATCACTTTATTGCCAAGGTGCTGGAGTTCAAAAAATCAAAAACCTATCTGGTAGTAGAGCGGGATAATAAGAAAGGAAATACAGGAATTGTACTTAAACTAGGAGTGCTAAAAAAATATATGGAAAGCCACTTATTTCTGAATACCGATAAACAAAAAGATGGAATTCTGATGGAACAATTGTTATTCAGTCTGGCAGCTGGTATTTCTATGGTATTTGCGACTTTTATAGCTTTTTCCGTACAGCAAAAATTTGGAAACTTCACGATGCCACTTTTTGTAGCACTTGTGGTCAGTTATATGTTGAAAGATCGCATCAAGGAATTCGCCCGCTACTACCTTGCCAATAAGATGAGTACCAGATTTTTTGATCATAAAATACGCATCAGCATACATGACAAAGAAGTCGGATGGGCAAAAGAAAGTATGGATTTTATACATTATAAAAAATTGCCTGCTGAAGTGATGGCATGCAGACAAAAGTTTTCTATACTCCAAAGCATATCAAGAAGAAACAGCGAGAAGGTCATCCTATTCCGTACCCAGATGTTTATTGACAGACAAGCACTGGATGAAACAAGCAAATATTTTATAAGCGGGATAAATTCAATAGTCAGGCTAAATTTCACTTATTTTCTTAAAAACATGGACAACCCGGATTTTCCTTTATATTTTCCGGATGCCGAAAAAGATTTTATTATGGTGAAAGGTCTGAAACTATACTATGTAAATCTAATCCTTCAGATGAATAGTGAAGATCAGAACGATCTGGTCAAGTATCGTATTGCAATCAACAGAAAAGGCATACATGCTATAGAGAAAGTAGTGTAGACATTCTTTGGATTCAACTGTCCTAGTTATGCACCAATAATTTTATAAATTGGGTTCAGGGAGTATTCGTATTTCGTACTTCCTCTTTCGTCATTCGTAAAATGTGCTCTTCTAACCCCCATCCCTTAAAGGGGTGACCCGCCCGCAAACAATCGTATTTCGTCATTCGTATTTCGTATTTTGTCATTCGTCATTCGTATTTCGTATTTCATATTTCGTATTTCGTATTTCGTATTTCGTATTTTGTCATTCGTAAAATGTGCTCTTCTAACCCCCATCCCTTAGGGGTGACCCGCCCGCAAACAATCGTATTTCGTCATTCGTATTTCGTATTTTGTCATTCGTCATTCGTATTTCGTATTTCATATTTCGTATTTCGTAT
>JBATLS010000720.1:0-17223 GCA_049289435.1 Saprospiraceae bacterium
GAACTGTATGGCCTGATGGCTCTGCCAGATTTTTTTACATTCATTACCCAACTGGATTTGCCTGCCCCAAAATCGTTGTGTAAGATCAAACCTTGCCCAAGACTCACTGCATAATCACCCAACGATACCACACTGAACCGTTTATTGTTATCCTTGGCATACACAAAAAATGAGTAAAAGTCAAAACCATATTTAGATGAACCACTCAAAAACTGTTCCCCAGGATCCTTTTCTGCGGTAAAACCTGCTTTAAACAGCTGACCATATTCGTAGCGATATCTGACGTATAGGTGATTGGGGTCTCCTATATATGGAGTTGAGCCATCATCTTTGGGTATGAATCCTTTTCTTCGCTCTAAGATCCGCTTGGCTTTGAGAAATAGTTGAGATGACCCATTCTTGAAGGCATCTTTGAAATCAAGGTTGTAATCTGCCGCAGCCACTTCACATCGTAGGAAGGGGGTTACATTTTTTATCGTAGTCATATCCCATGAGGGGATGGCCTGAAGCTCATATATACTGAGGAAGGCACCAAATTGTGACCTGTATCTGATAAAATCTCCGATCTGAATTTCATTGATCAGATATAGTTCTCTCAAATCTCCATCTGAGAGTGAATTGATATTGAGTGGTTTTTCAAAATAGTAGTTTAGATTCTCAAAAATGGTATTGTAATCAAAATTTTCGGAGTCTGTTGACTCCAGAAAATCTTCGATGATATTCGAAATCAAATTATTGGTTTGTGACTCTTCTTGTGATTTGAGGTCCAAAACCAAAATCAAAGAAATCGCTAAAATACAAATGTGTTTAATATTCATACGCTCTACATAAAAGGATGAAGATAATATTTTCATCCCATTTTCACGAAATAATCTTTAAAATATTGGGGGAATCCCATTTTTAGTGATACTTAAAGTTTTTTCAGTTGTAGCAAGATGTTCTTTCCTCTGCTTTTGATGCCTGGTGAGCCATTTTCCATTTGATCTGTAATGGCCAAAATGAGTTCATCTTTCAGTTCAGGTACTTTCTGCACGATGTTGAAACACACGGTCATGCTAAATGCTCTGATGGCAATCGGATATTTTGGATCTAAAATGTATTGAAAACTTATCTCAAATATTTCGCCAAGGTAGCTCTCTGGAATATCCATATGTTGCCATGTGCGCAGCGTATTTCTTACCACTGCGTCATGTCTGGGACTCTTTAAGTTGGTGACCATTTTTGGCAAATAGGGTAGGAGCAGTTGGGGACTGGATTTCCCTATATCTCCTACTGGCCAGGCCGCTCGTTGACAAATCCTATATTCTTTATCAAAAAAACTTTCCATCAATTCATGGATTCTTTCAGGATTTGCCTTTACTGCGTCCAGGATGATATTTGTGTTCTTCCTGGAGTGTTCTGATTGCAATAATTGTCTAATAGTCACCTCGCCTAATACTTATCCAAGATACCTTTTTCTATCGGTGTGTTGCCTTCTTTCATCCAGAGTGGTAGAGGGCCATCCATCAAATAGTGGTTGAAAAACTGTTCCATACGGGTATTGAAGTCAAGTCGATTTGGCCATTTCACCGGCCAATGTGGCTCATCATTGTAATTGAGCATCCAGGCTGGTTTTCCAAGCCTTCGGAGCGCCATATAATATTCGATACCCTGATACCATGGCACAGCACCATCTTTGTCATTATGCAAAATCAATACTGGAGTCTTTACTTTGGGCATGTCAAATATCGGTGAATTTTTGAGGTACAAGGAGGGGTTTTCCCAAAGGGTCGCTCCGATGCGGGACTGCGTTTTTTCATATTGGAACATACGGCTCATGCCTGATTCCCATCGGATACCACCATAGGCACTGACCATATTGACGACTGGGGCGCCTGATTCGGCACATTTGTATCTGTCTGTTTTTGCCAGCAAATAAGCCACTTGATATCCACCCCAGCTATGACCTTGCAATCCCATTCGATAGGCATCGATGTAATTGGTTCGCAACAAGGCATCGACACCACTTTCTACGGCATTGTAACAGTCTTCACCAGGTTGGCCTGAGGTATATCTGATGTCAGGATTGAATATGACATATCCTTGATTGGTATAATAGGTATAATTGATCGTAGATCTATGTGCTTCTGGAGCTCTGTGCTGGTGCAGTCCGTCCGAAGATCGTTCATAAAAGTTGACGATCAGTGGATATTGTTTTTCCGGATCAAATGATGGTGGAAAAAATAACATTCCTTCATTTTGTCTGCCTTGATAATCCTTCCAGGTAAATAATTTGTTGCTTCCCCATCCATAATCTTTTTGTTGTGGGTTTGCTTGGGAGATTTGCCTGGAGGTACTAAAGTCAGGTGGAGAAATCAAAAGATCAGGAAATAGTTGAAAATTTTCTTTTGTATAGACCAGCAGATCACTCTTTTTTGCTTTACGGACATTTTTAGTTAATGAATATGGACCACTGAGTACCACTTTTGATTGACCAGTGGGTGGATGAAAGTAAACATATGAATTCGTTTTATCTGATTCATCAAATCGGTGTAAAAATAAATCTTTTTTAATGTCAATAAAGACAGCATCTTCATCCAAATTTATATAACGATGCACCATCTTTGACGCCCGGCCATGGGTGATCACTTTACTATTGAAGGGGTCAGAAGGGATGATTTTCCACATATCATATCTGTCATACACGATGGCAGCTTCATCATTTTGTAGCCATCCAGCTATTCCGTGGGGTCCTGCTAAGTCTGGAACATCATTTTCTTCATCATGAAATTTTGTCATAGACCAAAGTCCCAGATAACCCACTGACATCATTTGAGTGTCAAAAGTTTTCCATAGTGAATCCGTTTTGCTCCACCAGTACACATACCTTCCACCAGGAGAGAAAGCTGGATTTCCCGTTTCCGCTTTGGCAATCAATACTTTTTCTTGAGTTTTGGAGTCTATGAGGATAATATCTTTGGCAGGTTCTCCTGACCAGGTCACAGCTTTTTGATATGGCAAGCTATTCAATTGTACAAAATAGCGGCCATCACCCTTGACAGACGAGATGCTTCTATCCGCTGCCTCGTTTTCAAGAGGAAGAAATATTTGGTCATTGATATCATACATGACGGCGTAAGTTTTTTTCTTATCTTGTTCTATGGTTGACTCCATCTGAGTGTAAAGTCTGGGGGAATCATGATGCCATATTTCCACATTCACTATGTCTTCCTCCAATTTTGTGGTGTCTTTCACCAATCTTTTGGGGGCTATTCCAAAAAACAGTCGTTTGCCAGATTCTGACCATTGGAAGGTTTTATCATTGCTGATCACCCAATCAGGTTGTTTTGCTCCAAATGCATCTGACAAGGTAATCACTGGAGTATCTTTGTCTGATTTGAGATACAAATTATAAGGCTTTTGGGTTGCTTCAGATTTGGATTCCAAACCAAGGAAGGCCAAATGATCTCCTTTATTGTCCAAACTTATATTTTCAATGTGGAAGATGTTTTCTTTGACCACATGTGCCATGCCTGAAATAAGATCCATCACAATTACAGAATAGCTCCATATGGAATCACCTGTACATTGAGCATAGGCTATCACTGGCATTTCTTCAGCCACTGCATAATCTTTGGTATTGAATATCGGATCTTCTTTTTGTGTCATAAGATTTCTGATGATGAGGGCCGTTTCATCACATTTTTCTTTTTTTGACTTACTTTTGATGGCAGTAGTATCAGAGTTTGTCTCTTTCATTTTTTTGGTGTAAAAAAGATATCCCTCATATTTTTTTGATAGTCTAAACTCTGAAATATCTTCAATAGTGACACTTTGTGCAGTCATGACATTTACTATCGTCAGATGATCGAGCGGCATCTTGTCTTTTGGCGTTTTTTTTCTCTTTAGAGTCCTTAGGCTATCATATGAAACATTGTGAGTATATATGATGTACTTGCCAGAAATATCCAGATCGTATTTGGATACAGGCGATACACATGTACTTTGCTGATTGGAATTTTGGTAAAAACAAAGTTGACTATCGCCTGTTTCTTTTTCTAAAGTATAAGCCACTACTTCTGCAGCATCAGACATCTTAACATTTTTTATTTTATGCCACTCACTATAGACTTCTGGGGTCATTTTCTTCAAATTTTGAGCCTGACACGATAGAGTCAAAAATGTGAATAATGTTATAATGCAAGAAATTTTAATAAATAAAAGGCTGACATTTAGATGTTTTGTCATAATATTGCGATGTTATAGTGATAAAAAAGTCCTTGTATAGAGGAACGAAAGGTAAAGTTAAAAAATATTAAAAATAATATCATGATTAATATAGGATTGATTGCCCATGATGGAAAAAAACCCGAGATGGTGTCATTTGTAGTGGCCAACAAAGAGTTTCTTGGCCAAACCAAAATTTATGCTACAGGTACCACTGGAGGTCATATTGCCAATGAGGGGTTTGATGTAGAATGTCTATTGTCAGGTCCAAAAGGTGGTGATGCACAGATCGCTGCATTGCTGGCGACAGGTGGGATTGATGTAGTCATATTTTTTAGAGACCCATTGGACAAACACCCTCATGAGCCCGATGTACAGATGTTGATGAGATTGTGTGATGTGCACAATATACCATTGGCTACCAACCCCAAGACTGCTTATTATATTTTACAAGGTTTTCAGTCCGAATTATCTAACTTATCTAAGTGATCCTTAGACATGTTAATTGGATTTGGAATGTCAGCTTGATATTCACCTGTTTAAGTGGGATACTTTTGAATACATAAAAATGTAGCATGTCAATATGACGACTGAAGATTTTAAGGCTATTTCCGACACCATACCCCATGAACCAGGGGTCTATCGCTTTTTGGATGTAGATGGCACGATCCTGTATGTGGGAAAGGCTAAAAGCCTCAAAAGCAGATTGACTTCATACTTCGGAGCTAAGAAGCACTTGCAATATAAAACTGTACTCCTTACCCGCAATGCATCCAACATAGAATATACTGTAGTGGAAACTGAACACGATGCGTTACTATTGGAAAATTCGCTCATCAAAGAGTTTCAGCCCAGATACAACGTGATGCTCAAAGATGGCAAGTCTTACACCTATATATGTGTGAAGAATGAAGAATTTCCTCGTGTTTTCTTCACCAGAAGGGTCATCAAGGATGGATCTATCTATTTTGGACCTTATACCAGCAAACATAGGGTGAACATACTTTTAGAAATTATAAAAAAACTATTTCAACTCCGGACCTGCACCTTGCATTTGACAGAAGAAAATATAGCTGCTGGCAAATTTAAAGTGTGCCTGGAATATCACATAAAAAACTGTTTAGGACCTTGTGAAGGCCTCGAAACTATCGATGATTACAATATCAAAATAGATCAGGTAAAAAATATTTTGAAAGGCAATCTGGGAGGAGTAAAAAAGTATATCACTGATGGGATGAAATCTTTTGCCGAAAATTTAGAATTTGAAAAGGCACAGACGCTAAAAGATAAATTGATCGCTTTTGAAGATTACCAATCTACTTCCACCGTGGTCAGTACTACCATCAGAGATATAGATGTATTTGCCATCACCAAAGACGATAAGTTGGCATTTGTCAATTATCTCAAGATCATAGATGGGGCATTGGTCAATACTGATCTTGTCGAAATGCAAATGAACCTCGACGACGATCCTGCAGATTTGTTGTCTTTTGCCATCCCTACTATCAGAGCACGATTCGGTAGTGAAGCTCCCGAAGTCGTTGTTCCATTGGAATTGACGCTTTCAGACCCTAAAATCATCATTACCGTACCACAAAGAGGAGATAAGAAAAAACTGCTGGAATTGGCGGAGAAAAATATAGATTTTTATATCAAACAAAAAAATAGGGATGAGGTCAGCCATATGAAAAAGGTATCCTCAGCCGAGAGAATTCTCACCACCCTAGCCAAGGACTTGCAGATGGATGTTATTCCGATCCATATCGAGTGCTTTGATAATAGCAATATTCAAGGTACAAATCCGGTATCAAGTTGTGTTGTATTTAAAAATGCTAAGCCGAGTAATAAGGATTACCGACATTTCAATATAAAAACAGTAGTAGGCCCTGATGATTTTGCTTCTATGGAAGAAGTGGTTTACAGGAGATATCACAGATTGCTTCATGAGGGGAAATCATTACCGCAGTTGATCATCATTGATGGTGGTAAAGGGCAATTGAGTTCAGCTGTTTCGAGTCTCGAAAAATTAGGAATTCTTGAAAAAGTCACAGTGATAGGAATTGCCAAAAAACTGGAGGAAATATTTTTTCCGCATGACTCTTTGCCTTTGTACATCAATAAAAAGTCGGAATCTCTCAAGCTCATACAGCAAGCACGCAACGAGGCGCACCGATTTGCCATTACCTTCCATAGGGATCAAAGGTCAAAGGCGTTTCTTGGTACCCAATTGACCAATATACCGGGTATCGGCAAAGTCAATTCCGAAAAACTGTTAAAGACTTTTGGGTCTATCACCCGAATAAGAGAAGCAAACAAAGAAGAAATATCACAAGTGATCGGCGAGGCAAATGCACAAAAAATAATGAGTTATTTTGAAGAATGAGCGAATTATTTGTACCTTCGGAATCACTCCATGCATTATTGAAGATTAAAATTTAAATACTTATGAAATCATCACTTTCTCCGATCGTCTCAGGCGTCATGAATTGGGGGCAATGGGGTCAGAAATTGGATACTAAAGGCATGTCAGACCTCATGATTCATTTTAAAGATCATGGTATCACTACATTTGACCACGCGGATATATATGGCAATTATACTACCGAAGCCCAATTTGGGGCGGCATTCAAGACATCTGGTATCCATAGGAAAGATATTCAACTGATCTCCAAGTGTGGAATCATGAAAGTGTCTGAAAACAAAAATTACAGGGTAGGGCATTATAGCTACACTTACCAACACATCATGCAAAGTTGTGAGCAATCTTTAAAAAACCTGAATACCGATTATTTAGACGTGTTTTTGATGCACCGTCCCAGTCCATTGATGGACCCTCATGTGATGAAGCAAGCTGTCACTAAACTGATAGAAGATGGCAAAATACTTGAATTTGGGGTATCTAATTTCACCCCTTCTCAAACGGAGATTATAAGGGCTTTGATACCTACAGCATACAATCAAATTGAGTTTTCATTGACAAAATTTCAACCATTGATAGATGGTCAGTTGGATCACATGATGCTCCATAAAATAAAGCCAATGGCTTATGCGCCTCTTGGTAGTTTGTTTAAGGAAATGGATGATCAAAACTATCGTATCAGTCAAGTGATTCATATATTATGTCAAAAATATGATGTAGAAAAAGATACTTTGCTGCTTCATTGGATATTGCGACATCCTGCAGGTATCATACCTGTAGTAGGCACCACCAATCCTACAAGAATTTCAAGACTGCCTGACGCATTGACACTAAATATCACAGAAGAAGAGTGGTTTGAGCTTTGGGAGGCATCGATGGGGCATCCGGTACCTTAGAGCGAATGTAGATCATGTATCTCTGATCTGTATTGAAAGAAAAATTCATGACATGCCCTTTTTAGATACAGTATAAATTGATTTTACCATTGATTATTTGGATGTATATAGATTTTAAATGCTTAACTTTGCATAAATTTTGCAGCTATGTTCGACTGGTTTAAAGTTTTATTTTCTCCTACTTCATCTCCCGATATTACTCAGTCATTGATTGCCATATTTTTGACGATAGGTTTGGGTGTTTTTGCGGGTAGATTTAAGTTTAAACGAGTATCATTGGGGGTTTCTACGGTGATGTTTGTAGGTCTATTATTGGGACATTATGGTTATACAGTGCAGGAAGATATATCGGTATTTATCAGAGATTTGGGTTTGATATTGTTTGTATATGGGATAGGCATCCAGGTAGGACCGTCATTTTTTTCATCTTTTCGTAAGGAGGGGCTCAAGTTTAATACACTTAGCATATCAATCGTGCTATTAGGGGGATTAGTCACTTTTTTAATATTTTATTTTGCTGATACCGGCATCGCCAATGCCGTAGGATTGATGTCAGGCGCAGTGACCAATACCCCTGGACTTGGTGCTGCAAAAGTAAGTCTGCAGGAGGTTCAGATTCAGTTTCCAGATAGAGTCTTTGGTGATCCAGCAGTAGCTTATGCCATTGCATATCCATTGGGAGTATTGGGGATTATTATGATGATCATCCTTACAAAAATAGTGTTAAAGATAGATGTTGAAAAGGAGCTGGCAGATTTGAATTTGAAAAATGAGCAGGAAGACGAGAAGCTGATCCGCAAAAAGTGTAGGATCGTAGATACTGCCATTGTCGGTAAGAGTATTTATCAGGTATTGAAGCAAAACAATCTAAATGATGTCATCATATCCCGATTAAAGCACTCAGGGTCCAAAGAAGTATTTTCGCCCACATTAGATACTCGATTGAGCGAAAAAGATGTCTTGATGGTCGTCGGACTGCCAAAAAGTGTAGAAAATTTCATCAGGTTGGCAGGTCGCGAATCGGGCGATCTCGATATAGAAGCCGAACAAGATATTATATCAAGAACCTTCTTTGTGACCAGAAGTGAAGCTACCCACAAGAAATTGTCAGAATTGGACCTGTTCAATAAGTTTGGACTAAAAGTCACTCGAGTGTTTAGATCTGGTATGGAACTCTTGGCCAACCCCTCCTTGGAGTTGTTTTATGGTGACAGACTGACTGTGGTGGGCTATGCGGAAGATGTCACTGAAGTAGAAAAGATCATTGGTAATTCCGAAAAGCGATTGATGGAGCCCGATTTTTTATCGCTTTTTGGTGGATTGATCATAGGTATTATTATTGGATCGATACCTATCATGATCCCTACACTGCCAGTGCCTATCAAATTGGGATTTGCCGCAGGGCCACTGATCGCAGCTCTGCTGATCAGCAGATATGGTGGTATAGGTGTGATACATTCATATATCAACAATGGTGCGATATACTTTATGAAAGACCTGGGGATTTGTTTGTTTTTTGCATCTGTCGGACTCCATGCTGGAGGGCATTTTTATGAAAAATTTATACAATATAATGGCTGGCAATGGTTGTATTATGGTGCATTCATTACGTTTGTACCAGGTATAATCATGGTGGTCATCGGGAGGTTTATTATGAAGATAAATTTTTATCAGTTAGCTGGATTGATGAGCGGTACTTATACCGACCCTGCAGCACTAGCCTTTTGCAATGGTTACTTAGATTCAGATGTGCCTACTCAGGCATATGCCACAGTGTATCCTTTAGTTACAATATTTAGAATATTCGTGGCTCAAATGCTGATATTGCTTTGTATTTAACCCCAAAATAAGTCATATTTTCAGCCATTTTGCCACTGACTCCTGAGTGCGTTTATCTACCTCCAATTCTGGAGCATGGTGTGGTTTCTTACGAGCGTCGATGATGAGACTGCCTCTACATCCCCAATGTTTGTGAGCAACAAAGCTATCTATACCATATATATCATGAGATGGGTTGGAACGAGTAAAAGTAACCCAGACAAAATTACTGACATTTTTGGCTGTAAAGCTTGTATCATCTGATATTACTATCAATGGGAATCCTGTCAGATCTACATCTTGCATTCTTTTTATAAGTGCCTGAATATCAATTTCTGCTGTCGCTTGATCTACAAATGGATGTATGGTAATACCTAAAATACCTGGAAGAATGACTTTCGCTTCCGTGACCAAGTTTGAATCGAATGATGGCATTATTGTACCCAAGTTTCTGGATTTTTCTCCCCTACAGGCAATGACTACCTTTGAGCCGCCATTCCAATCATCACCCGAATAATCCAGTGTATCTATAGTGGTTTTGGTCTGAAAATGGCAATCTCTGGTCCAATCTACTCTCTCCAACACATGTTTGAAAAAATGATCCAAATGGTGTGTATCGAGGGCAGGATCGTCGCCATAAGCGGCTATAAAAAGATATTTGGCAAGTGACGTCTGACCCGAGCCAAGGATTCTGTTGGCAATGGTGAGTATTTCTTCTGGTTTAGGATCTCTGAAAGGCATATATCTTTCCTGACCTATGGCCAAGAGCAATGGATGTACTCCAGCAGCATCTACAGCATGTATATCTTTTAAGCCGGGAAATTCCTGTTCTGTCAAGTCTTCCACCAATTTGTGTATGAGATATCCAAAACTGCTGTCTTCCTGAGGTGGGCGGCCAACTACTGTGAAGTGCCAGATGGGATCCTTGCGATGATATACCTGATCCACTTTCATCATTGGGAAGTCGTGCGTCAGACTGTAATATCCCAGATGGTCGCCAAAAGGGCCTTCGGGTTTTTTGAAATTTTTAAGAATCGTTCCAGTGATCACAAAATCTGCATCAGAAGATATAAAGTGCCCCATATCATCGAAGGCGTATCTGAATCTCTTACCACCCAGCATTCCAGCAAACGTCAACTCGCTGATTCCTTCGGGCATAGGCATGATCGCCGAAAAAGCATGTGAAGGCAATCCCCCCACAAACACAGATGCTTTAAATGGGAGTTCGCTGCGATTGTAAGCGTCGTGATGTACTCCTATACCTCTATGCAGCTGATAGTGAAGCCCTACCTCCTCATTTAATATATAATCATTGCCACTCAGCTGTATTCTGTACATACCGATATTGGACTCCATAGGATTTTTGCTGCCCGGAGGAAGTGTAAATACTTGTGGCAATGTGACAAAAGCACCACCATCCTTAGGCCACGACTTGATAAACGGTAGTTGGTCAATGGTTGTTTTACCATACATGACAGGACTCCTACCCCATTTTTTCATAGGTAATGCTGTAAGTGCTGTGAGAGGTGTGGTGAGATATCGCATTGGATTTTTCAATATTCGGGTTGGGTCAGCTTTGAGTTCAATGACTCTCTTGACCTTGGGCAATGTCTTGCGAAATAGCCATTCGGTACGGTCGATGGTACCATACAGATTGGACAATGCTGGAAATGGACTCCCTTTGATGTTTTCAAATAAAATAGCGGGTCCTTGCTGGTCATATACCTGCCTGTGTATTTCTGCTATTTCGAGATCCGGATCTGTTTCTTTGGAGATGCGTAGCAACATGTTATTCCTGTCCAGATCTTGGACTACTTCTTGCATACTTTGGTACATGACTTGTGCTTTATGGGTTGAATATAACCTAAATATCTATAATGAAATAAAATTATGATGTGTCCTAAAATCATTCTCCCCACCGGTAAGTTGAAACATCTAAACCTGCAAGATCCAATATGCGATCGACGACCGTGTCAGCCATATCTTCGATGGTCTGTGGACGACTATAAAATGAGGGCGTCGCCGGACAGATGATGCCACCAGCCTCAGTAATAGTCACCATATTGCGTAGATGGATCAGACTATAAGGAGTCTCTCTGGGTACCATGATCAGTTTTCTTCTTTCTTTGAGGATGACATCTGCGGCTCGGGTGATTAGATCATCAGATACACCTGCGGCTATTCGACCCAACAATCCCATAGAACATGGACAAATGATCATCGTCTTATATTGGGCAGATCCTGACGCAAATGGGGCATTAAAATCTCTTTTGGTATAAAACTGAAATGGCCAGTCGGTTTTATTAAATAGCCCTATCTCAATCTCCCAATTGAGGATGGCATTTTCAGACATAACTACGCCAACCTCGAGATTTTCTTTCATAAATGCCAGCTTGTTGAGCAGCCTCAGTGCATAAATTGAGCCACTCGAGCCACCTAGTGCAAGTACTATTTTTTTACTGGACGCCATAATTAATTGATTTCGTAGAGTAAACGGCTATTCCTTCAAAGTGTTTTGATGCCCATCCGAATTGATATACAAATGATGGAATTTTAAACATACTCTAATGTCAGTTTTTACTATAAAATTTCAGCAACTACAAATATACTACCTCCTATGAAAATCATATCATCGACCCCAGCCCGTTTTTTAGCTACAGCCAAAGCTCTTCTCACACTCTTATAACTTTCTCCATTCAATTCATAACCTGCTGCTTGCTGAGATAAAGTGATGGCATCAAGGCCTCTGGGTATATTTGCTTTGGCAAAATAATAGGTGGCATCTTTAGGAAACATGGACAACAATTTTGCTAAGTCTTTGTCACGGACAAATCCGAGCACAATATGTAGATTGTTATATTTTATTTTTTCTAACGCTTTAAGGATCACCGAAATACCTCCTTCATTATGTGCGCTATCTGCTAGTATCATCGGAGAATGACCGATGATTTGCCAGCGTCCCATGTACTTTGTTTTTTCGGCCAATTTTGGAAAGAATGATTCTATTTTCCGAGGATCTATGTCAATGGATTTTGATAAAAAATGTAATACAGACAGACCAGTGACCAGATTTTTTTCTAAAAACGGCCCCAATATATCCACTTTTAAATCATCCAACCAGATGGTGTCATGAGATTTTACTTGGTATGTAGAAGTAAGCTCGGAAGTACCATTTTTATTCATCTGTACGATTTCATCAGCATATTTCAAAGGTGCGAGCGCTAGTTGGGCTTTTTTTTCGAATACATGGGAGATGTCATGTTGTTTTTCACCGATGATGACTGGTACACCAGATTTTATAATTCCTGCCTTTTCTCCTGCAATGGCTTCAAGTGTATGGCCCAACATTTCCTGATGGTCAAAACTAATATTTGTAATGACAGAAATCAATGGTGTGATGATATTGGTAGAATCCAACCTTCCGCCCAGTCCGGTTTCTATCACTGCATAATCCACCTGCTCATCTGCAAAATACTTGAAAGCCAGCGCTACAGTCAATTCAAAAAATGATGGTTGGATCTCCTCAATGATTGATTGATGACTGGTAATAAATGATTGTACATATTTCTTGGGTATATAGATTCCATTGATCTTAATTCGCTCCCTGAAATCTTTGTAATGAGGTGACGTATATACACCTACTTTATATCCCTGAGCTTGCAGTCCCCCAGCTATGATATGGGTGGTAGTACCTTTTCCATTGGTTCCGGCTATGTGGATGGTTTTTATACGATTTTGCGGATTCCCTATAGATTCGCAAAGTAGGATGGTATTTGTTAAGTCCTTTTTGTAAGCAGCGGCTCCCATCCTTTGGAACATAGGCAATTTCTCATACATATATTTCAGCGCATCGGGATAGGTCTTTATTTTCATCTATTTCTTGAAGCAGTTTAATGATTTAAAAGATGAGACTACTCCGAAAAGTCTATTTTGCCACTAAGAAAAAAAAACACTACGCCTCACAAAGAATAATGAATTGTAAATATTTGATATTCAATTCTTTGGAAACCTTTGAGACTTAGAGACTTTGTGGCATTTCTTTATTTTTGTCTTTTCGGAGTGGACTCAAAGATATATTCATATGAAAAGAGCCGTCAGGTAGCATAACCACAGACGACTCTTTATTATTTTTACTTAATATCAAATTTAAAAACTGGATGTTACAATAAGGTGTTGACATCCGTATATGGCAACTTGAATGCATCTGCTACTCCTTGATATACTACTTTACCTTCGACGATATTCAAACCCAATTTTAGTTCATGATTTTCGCTGCAAGCCTTTTTCCAGCCTTTATTGGCCAATTGAAGTGCATACGGTAGAGTAGCATTTGTCAATGCGATGGTGGACGTATAAGGCACGGCACCCGGCATGTTTGCTACGCAATAATGTACGATGTCATCGATGATATATGTAGGATTTTCGTGGGTCGTTGGCTTGCATGTCTCTATGCATCCGCCCTGATCCACAGCAACATCCACGATCACTGTACCCGGTTGCATTTCTTTGAGCATTGCTCTGGTCACCAAATGGGGAGCTTTGGCACCTGGGATTAGTATGGCGCCTACGATCAAATCGTGATTTTTAATCAGATTTCTGATATTAAATTCATTGCTGTACATCGTAAATACATTGGCTGGCATCACATCAGACAGATATCTCAATCTCTTGAGGCTGACATCAAGTATGGTGACACTCGCACCAAGTCCTGCGGCCATTTTTGCAGCCTGAGTACCTACTACACCACCGCCTAATATCAATACTTTGGCTGGCTGTACACCAGGTACTCCACCCAATAAGACTCCTCGTCCTTTCATTGGTTTTTCCAGATATTTAGCACCCTGTTGGATAGCCATTCTTCCTGCGACTTCTGACATTGGGATAAGCAGCGGTAAGGTGCGGTCAGCTGATTCTACCGTCTCATATGCCAAGCAAATAGCCTTACTAGCGATCATGGCATTGGTGAGAGGTTCATAAGATGCAAAGTGAAAATAGGTAAAAAGCAACTGTCCTGGTTTGACCAATGCATATTCACTTTCGATAGGTTCTTTGACTTTGATGATCATCTCTGCGATGGCATACACATCTTCTATAGTTGGCAATAGTTTGCCACCAGCTTCCAAATATATCTCATCTGGGAAACCTGATCCTTCTCCTGCGGTGGATTGGACATAAACTTCATGACCTCTTTTGACAAATTCCAACACGCCGGCTGGTGTTAAAGCTACACGGTTTTCATTTGTTTTAATTTCTTTTGGTACTCCAATAATCATTGTTAGGGTATTAAAATGTGGTGAATGAATAATATAGTGCGAAAGTACTAAGTTATCAGCAATTGGACGGTCTATGTGGATATGATTTTGATCTTAGTATGATACAAACATAGGAACATCGGCCTGTAACTTCTTTATATTGCTTCGATAATTGTCCTTTTCTATTTGAAATTTTATTTAAATCAAGATCAAAATAATGACAAAGTGAGGCCTTCTCTTTATATTTGCACTCAAACCAAAACATAAAATCATGGGACATGGACTATTAAATGGTAAGAAAGGTATCATATTCGGAGCACTAGACAGTAAGTCTATCGCATGGAAAGTAGCTGAAAGATGTGTAGAAGAAGGTGCAACCATAGTGCTCACCAATGCTCCGGTAGCCATGAGACTGGGAGAAATCAATGTGCTGGCTGAAAAATTGAACTGTCAGATCATCCCTGCGGATGCAACCAGCGTAGAAGATTTGGAAAATCTGATTACGAAATCGATGGAAATATTGGGTGGCAAACTCGATTTTATACTTCACTCTATCGGTATGTCGGTCAATGTGCGTAAGAAAAAAGACTATACTGACCTCAATTATGAATGGATGAAGACAACCTTTGACGTATCGGCCATATCTTTTCACAAGGTCATGCAGACAGCCATCAAACACGATGCCATGAATGAATGGGGATCCATACTGGCACTTACCTATATTGCCGCACAAAGGACATTTCCTGATTACAGCGAGATGGCGGAGTCTAAGGCTCTATTAGAGAGTTTTGCACGTAGTTTTGGATATCATTATGCCAAAAAATCCAAGGTCAGGGTCAACACCATATCTCAATCTCCTACAGTCACTACAGCTGGTTCTGGGGTGAAGGGTTTTGGTGATTTTTTCACTTATGCAGACAAGATGTCTCCACTTGGCAATGCCAGTTCAGACGCATGTGCAGATTATTGTATCACGATGTTTTCTGATTTTACGAGGATGGTTACGATGCAAAATCTTTTTCACGACGGAGGGTTCAGCAGCATGGGCATGGCACCGGAACTACTGGAAGAATAGTGATTTGATCTATTATGTCGTAAGAAAAGTCTAGCATGTTTATGGCAGGATATATTTTCCAAATTTGACAATCCATAGATAATACCCTGCCATACCACCCAATAATCCGGCCAATAGAAATGTCAGGATGAGTCTTTTTGGTATCGCCCAAAATGTAACATAAAGCAATACTCCCAAGCCAATAGCACCGGCAGTTACACTTCATTTAAAATATATGCAACTTTTGTTACCAAAAGAAGTTTCAAACATTGATATATTTGTTTCTAATCTATAAAATCTTTTTCCATATGCGCATTTTAACACTTCTATTATTTTTGATGCCTTTTTTGGAATCTTGTAAGGGGCAAACCAAAGTAACTACTGCACCAGATGAAATTACCATTGATATTAAAGATATCGATGTCCCCACTGCAAAAAAAATGCTTGCTGAATCAAATGATTTTGTACTTCTGGATGTCAGGACTCCTGCAGAGATAGCCAAAGGAAAAATTGGCGAAGCACTTGAAATGGATATCAATAGCCCCGATTTCAATCAAAGTCTAGCCACCCTGGATAAGACAAAACCTTATATCGTATATTGCGCAGTCGGTGGTCGCAGCTCCAAAGCGATGGCAGTCATGAAAGAATTGGGCTTCACAAAAGTATATAATATGATGGGCGGATACAACCAATGGTCCAGTCCCGAATAATTATGAATTTTTAATACTGTTTCAATGAGCGATATTTTCAATACATTTATCAATGGTTATGCAGGATATGCCGGGTATCTTTGGCATGAAGTGACGCACCCTTCGCTACACAATTACTTTTACTGGCTGCTGATTGTTTCGGCTTTCTTTTTTGGGCTCGAAATCATCCAGCCGTGGCGCAAGAATCAACCGATGTTCAGAAAAGACTTCTGGCTGGACTTTTTCTATATGTTTTTCAATTTTTTTCTCTTTTCCCTCCTGATCTACAATGCAGCATCTGATGTCATCGTCCATCTTTTTAATGATGCCATCTTATCGGTGACAAATTTCGATTTGCAAGCAGCCAACCCACTTCGTACTTTCCCGCTTTGGGCAGTGTTGCTGATTGGATTTGTGGTCAGGGATTTTGTACAGTGGTGGGTACATCGTCTGCTGCATAGGGTAGAGTGGCTGTGGCAATTTCACAAAGTGCATCACTCTGTGGAGGAGATGGGTTTTGCTGCCCACCTGAGATACCACTGGATGGAGACGATTGTGTACAGATCGATCGAATACATTCCTTTGGCTATACTGGGCATAGGATTGTATGATTTTTTTATCATTCATATATTTACATTGGCCATAGGGCATTACAATCACAGCAATTTTCATGTCAGCGGTAGGGTCACTGGGGGTGTTTTGGGTTTTTTGATTGGGATGGTGATGGTCTTTGGATTGGCAGAGGTGGATCTTCTGAATTCGGCAAGTCTGGGTACCAAGATATTGACCTTGGTTTTACTCACTATCTTGGGTGTTTTCGTCTTAGGTCCTATGATGAAAAAATTGTTCAATAGTCCGGAGATGCACATTTGGCACCACACATATACAC
>JBATLS010000721.1:0-4690 GCA_049289435.1 Saprospiraceae bacterium
GGATGGCAGTCGCATCCATTTTTTACACAACGAGGCTACCGTATATTGCCTACATTGCTTGGTCCCGGTGCGACAAATGCAGCTATAGATCCTAATGGACACGGTACAGGAGAATCTGCCAATATTTTTGCCGCAGCCCCTGATATTACTTTTAGAATGGTCAAAAACGGGGTAGATGCAGTAGGTGCTTTCAATATCGCTGCTAATACTAATCCAAAACCACACATCATCTCTTGTAGCTGGGGATGGAGCGTCCAAACACCCAATCAGATGACCGCTTATCACCAAACTCTGGCCGCAGCTATAGCAGCAGCAGTTGCCAATGGTATTATTGTGGTTTTCTCTGCTGGAAATGGACATTTTGGATTCCCAGGCCAACATCCGCTGGTCATTTCTGCTGGTGGTGTGTACAAATCTCCAACTGGTGTCAATACTGCTAGTAATTACTCCAGTGGATTTTTAAGTCAGATCTATGCGGGCAGAAGGGTACCAGATGTCTCTGGTTTGGTAGGCCAACTCCCTAGGGCTGCATACATCATGCTCCCAATTCCCGATGGATGTCAAATTGATACCGGATCAGCAGGCGGCACTCATCCCAATGGTGATGAAACTACCACAAACGATGGCTGGGCAGCTTTTAGCGGCACATCAGCCGCTGCACCACAAATAGCTGGTGTATGCGCTCTGATGAAAAAGAAACGATCTACGCTCACTCCAGCTCAAGCTAAAACTATTCTGATGAAAACAGCCATTGATGTAACCACTGGCAATTGTAATCCAGCTACAGGTGGTCATCCTGCTACGGTTGGTCCAGATTTAGCGACAGGTAGAGGATTGGTCAATGCACTGGTTGCCGTGACAAACACTTAGAAGTGACAATATGCTTATTCCAAAAGTGATGTGAAAAATAAGTATAATATAGTGATAATCAATATATATAAATATTAATTTCAATAATCATATAAAAAAATTTAAAATGGCAAAAAAAGCAGTAATAGTAGGAGTAAACGATTATGCTCCCATAGGTGCCGGAGGACCGGATCTCAGTGGATGTGTCAATGACGCAATGGATATGGCCAACTCATTGGTGATCTGCGGCTTCAGACCGGCAGACATCAGGATCATAACCAATTCGAACGCCACCAACGCAAATATCAAACGGTGGCTCAACTGGATGTTTACCGGCATTAAATCCGGAGACAGCCTGGTGTTTTACTACTCAGGGCATGGTACTCGAGTGACCAGTTTTGGAGATGACATGGAAGTAGATGGCCTAGACGAAGCTATTTGTCCACACGACTTTCAGTCCGCAGGAGTCATCAAAGACGACGAATTCAGAACCCTGTTTAAGCAAAAAATGAAAGCAGGTGTCAATCTGGAAGTGATCTTTGATTGCTGCCATTCGGGTACAGGTACTCGCAATCTTTCACTTGGGTTGGAGACGCTACAGCAAGACCTGAAAGTCAGGATGGTCGAGCCTGATGCAGCGACCGAATTTTATTCCGCATACGCCAACGAACTGAAGGCTTCAAAAGCTTCCACCAGACAACTTGTGCCAGTAGCAGATTTAAACCACACGCTTTGGGCAGGCTGCAAAGACAATCAATTGAGCTACGAAAGCAACGTAGCTGGTCAAATCAGAGGACATTTTACCTTGGCCTTATGCAAGGTATTGAGAGCCACAAGCGGCAATATCACCCGCAGATTGATAGATCAGCAAGTACAGAGAGCTCTGGCAGGTCATGGCAATAATCAAACAAATCAGACGGAAAGTCAGGCTGCACAATTCAGCAAAAAGATATTTACGTAATTAAAAAAGGCGGGTTGCGAAAAGCCAGATAATAGAGTAGCATAGGATAGCTGAAAACTATAAAGAGTAAGCAAAAAATTTAATAAATAATAATAAAAATGGCAGAATCAATAGTACCTAAAGATTTGATGAACAATGTTTTAGGTAAAATATATGATATTATTTCAAATGGCGATGGTGTGACCGTTCCAAAATCTGATGATAATTTTTTTTCATGGACTACACCAGGTATCCCATTTGAAAACGAAGATTTTGATTTTCTAAAGCAAGGTCTCACAGGTGTTTATAAACCACAAAAAATTAAAAATGCTGATGGAACAGAGACTCTAGTAGAAATAACAGAAGAACAAAGAGAGACAGAATTGGCCGCTGATACCAACAAAATGTATATTCAAGCAGAGCAGCTGGCCAGATTTGTAGATTTTGTGCCAGATACTTCAGGCATAAATGATGGTCAGTCAAGAATGAATATAAAAAATAATGAAGGAACATTATCTGACATCTATGATGAGGTTCTTAGATTTAGTCAAGTTGCAAATACTGAATTGACTGAAGCTGAAAAACAAAAGATAGAAAGGTTCAGACAATTGCTTCAAGTAGAAAGAGATAGGGAAGATTTGATCACTGGTGAAATAACCAAGGTTTTAGAACCAAGTCCTTTGGTGAAAGCATATAGCGAAAAAATGCAGGTATGGATAGAAGCTTCTTTAGAGTATAATTCAGCAAGAATTGATGCACTAACAGCTTCCACTCCAAGATCTGTTCATAATTGGGCAATAAATGAAAGGATACTTAGATCCAAAGTGAAATTTGCTATGAATGATTGGATAAATAATGGTTACAAAAATGAATTTGAAGGCATTGCTGCAAGGATAGATCAGATGTCAGCCAGAGATCTCTCATTGCTAAAAGCACAATACAAAGATGCTTTTGAAAAAGCGAAACTCACTGGCTTGGCTAGTAATTCTGAATTTTTATTTACAAGTCTCACGCCTGCAAATTTTGCGGCTTCGAAAGGGTGGACAAGGTTCACTTTTACAAATAAAGATTACAGCTACTATTCAAAAAAGCAGTCACAGAGTGGTGGCGGGGGTGGTGGTTTAAGTTTGGGCTTATTCACCATAGGAGGCTCTGGTAGCCATCAACAAAACCAATTTGACTCAAAAATGGATTTAACATCTTTTGAGCTTTCATTCGAAATGTGTCAAGTGAATATACTGACACCGTGGTTTAAACAAAATTTTCTAACTTCTAAAACTTGGCGCTTTTCGCAAGGTGACGAAGGGTTTAAAACAAAATTTCTTTCGGATGGTAAAAAGCCACCACATAGAGATTCGATGTTGCCAGCCATTCCCAAATCGATGATCATGGTACGTAACTTATCTTTGAAATTTAATAATTCAAATACTGTAGTAAATGAAATGAATAAAAAGTCAAGTGGTGGCGGTGCTATTGGTTTTGGGCCATTTTTTATAGGAGGAAATTATAGTACCTCGACCGGCGAAAAATCAAGAGATTATCACCATGACAGTCAAGGTATATATGTCAATGGTATGCAATGTATTGGTTTCAAATGCTTTATGATACCTAAGGCACCAAATCCTGATCCAGCTATTTCTAACTGGGTTTAATATTACTTTTACTAATCTGGCAGCATGAAAAATAGTGCTGTCAGATTTTCTTAAATATCAAAAAATTATATTATGAATTCATCATTGGCAATACTTCAAAAATTAAAAAATCTAATATACGAAACAATTTCAGCTTCAGAATATCACATTGCCTTTGCCCCATTGGCTTACCCTTTATCTAATGAGGATTTTTACTTCCAGAATACTAATTTACTCACGGGAGCAGAGACCAGAAAATATTATAGCGAATGGGCTGAATTTTCATTAATTTCTAATTCGATTCTCCAGAAACAGCATCTTTGGACTGCCGATGATGATCATTCTTTAGATGCTGTCTATAAAAATACCCTCAGCACTGCTTCGGTTATTGATCCGGACGCTCTAAATAGTGCTGAAAATGAAGAGTATCAAAAACTAATAAAATTACTATTCAATAATGACGGATCTCCAACAGATAGATTTCAAAAATACATTGACTACAGAGATAAAATAAATGATATTAGAAACAAAATTGAAACTCATGCTTTACTAGAGCCAAAGGACAACAGTTGGGATCTACAAAATGAAGCCTATGCTAATCTACTTTCTGATACTAATATTGCCTGGGAAGCTCTAGGAGGAAAATCTGAACTAAATACCGTAATCACTAGATTTAATGCGATAAAGCAATTAAATGAGCAGTTTTTAAAAGCTTGGACCAACGAAAAAAATATCATAGACTCATATCAGGTAAATGCAGGTGATGTGAGTTTTTTTCCTACTACATGCATTCCTAATTCATTATACCAATTCGGTGCCCCTATATGGAAAAAAATTTCCATTTCAAAAAACGAACTTGGATCGTTGTCAGGTCAATATCAAAATTCAGTCACATCAAGTATAATATCAGAATTCGGCGATGTAAACCCTGATTTAGATAGTATTACCTTTGAATATTGCATAATCGATCTCCTCAGAAATTGGTTTAAACCAGAATTAATCAACTCCAGACAATGGAAATTTGATAATGATGGAAAAATATTGTCTTCTGGGGATAACTCATTCACCGGCGAATTACCTGCTTATCCTGAAAAAATGATATTAGCAAAAAACATTGAGTTGTCTTTTACTCCTAATAGTGTTAAAAATGACGAACTGATCATGAAACTCAAAAATGGAAATAAACTTTTTTATGGCCCCCTACTTTTAAAAAATATCCCTATGAATTTGGCAAATAATAAAATATTGACGTACAAAATTCACTCTATGT
>JBATLS010000722.1:0-2189 GCA_049289435.1 Saprospiraceae bacterium
ACCTTCCTAAGCCTTTTGTAGATGCAATGAGCTGCAAGTTGTCAGCTGATGAGCTGGATGAGTTCGTGGCTACCTTATCGTCTGATGCCCCCGTATCCATCAGGCAAAACAAATACAAAAATTCAAATCAATACTTACCATCCGAACAGGTATCTTGGTGTCCAACAGGGTTGTATTTATCTCAGCGCCCAAAATTTACATTAGACCCCCATTTTCACGCTGGGGCATATTATGTACAAGAAGCATCATCTATGATCATTTGGAGTATTTTGGAAAAACTGAATCTTTCCACTATAAATATCAGAGTACTTGATCTTTGTGCTTCTCCAGGTGGCAAAAGTACATTGATCGCTTCTTTTCTGGACAAGAAAGGATTATTGGTGAGCAACGAAATGGTGAAAAACCGTGCCTATACCCTCAAGTATAATATGTGCAAAGAAGGCTATGCCAATGTCGTGGTGACAAATAATGCGCCTTCAGATTTTAGCCGGTTATCTGAGTTTTTTGACGTCATCTTAGTTGATGCTCCTTGTTCTGGCGAAGGCTTATTCAGAAAAAACAATGATGCCATTGGAGAGTGGTCACCAGATGCTGTGGAACAATGCGCTACAAGACAAGAACAAATATTGCAAGACATCGTGCCATGTCTTAAGCCTGGTGGGCACCTTATTTATTCTACCTGTACCTACAATGATGCTGAAAATATCAACAATGTCCACTGGGCATGCGAAAATTTTGATTTTAGAAGTATTGCCGTCGATTTTCCTGAATCCTGGCAAGTCGTGTCTATTGCCAAAGGCAAATCTCTAGGATATCAATGCTACCCACATAAACTTAGGGGAGAAGGTTTGTTTGTATCTGTGCTCCAAAAACATGAAGACAAACAGCCTTTTGACCACAAAGTACCCAAACACCATAAGATCATTGTTCCGACCGATCCGAAGTGGAGAGGTATTCTTGATGGTTGGTTACAAAATACAAACTTTAGCTTCTGGATTGATAAAATGGGCACCATCCACGCTGTACCACTACATATAGAACAAGATCTACTTATCCTGGCGCAATACTTAAAACTCATTTATTGTGGAATATCCATGGGTGTCATCAAAAATAAAGATTTGATTCCCGACCATAGTCTGGCCTTGAGTCTTGATTTGAGCAAGAAAATAGTGACACACGAATTATCCGAAAGGGACGCCCTACACTATCTCAAAAAGCAATTAACACATATCGAGTGTCCTACCAAAGGATGGTTGCTAATGACTTATAATGGGTTGGGTCTTGGATGGGCCAAAAACATTGGAGACCGTATCAACAATTACCTTCCTGCTGACTACAAAATACACATGGAAATTGATTAAAATATTTCTTTAAACATACCCCTAAATGGATCAATGAAAATATTTTTCTTGACTTAAAGATTAAACTAAAACATTGATTATCATATATATATATATATATGATAATTATATCAAAAATAATGAAAATTATTCTAAAATAATTATGCAGCATATCAAAAAAATAGTTTACATTTGTTTAGTTAATTTTTTGTTGATGAACAAAGCAAAGATAGATTGATTCAGGGTGTTAGGTTCTTAAAGATTCGATATTGTGTATCCGAGGGATAAAGTGGGATGATACAAAGTTTTTTTACAGTCGTAGGAAAATTTTTATCAAAAATAATATTTAGAAGTTGACTTTGTTTTTTGACATCGTTTACCCTTCTAGATAAATCAATCAATCTCAGTAGTTAGCTGAGATGATAGTAAAATATATAAACCCTGGTATCAAATAGATATCAGGCCAGTAAAGATATATAGGTCACTGACATGGATCAATGATGGAGCTTGGGCTCAGATGTCTTTTTATCTCCAGAGGTAAAAGAAAAGAGAGCCCGCATCGATGCCCCCCGTAAAACGGGATAAACCCTGCAGGAGCTGCAGACTCTCAGGTGTACTGGACGTACGATAGCAAAGATATGGTTTTATAAGGAAATTTGTGTAAGATGTCCTATGGTAATTTTTGTTTTGCAATCATCAAAACAGTAAAAGAACCGAAATCAGACGTGAAAAAACGAGCCATTTTTATAACAATATGGTTATAAACATCTCATGCTCGTAGCCAACACACCTCCTACAAAAGCGGAGTAGATCCAGAGAGACGCTTCAGGGACATCAGGCACACGGAGG
>JBATLS010000723.1:0-6689 GCA_049289435.1 Saprospiraceae bacterium
ATGTATATACAGATTGGTGTGGTTGGTGTAAAGTGATGGATAAAAAAACTTTTACCGATCCAGAATTGATCAAATATCTGAATGAAAACTTCCACGTTGTAAAGTTTAATGCAGAGCAAACAACTCCTGTGAAGTACAGGGGTAAGACTTATACGTGGCAAGCCATGGGAAGAAATGGCATCAATGAGTTGGGGCTGGAATTATTGCAGGGTAGAATGAGTTACCCTACTTTGGTTTATTTGAATAGTAATTTGGAGCCCATCACCATTTCGCCAGGGTATAAAGAGCCCGCTCAGCTGATGGCAGAATTGAAGTCGTTATAAATTTAGGGATATTAGCTCAGTTGGTTTAGAGCACTACCTTGACAGGGTAGGGGTCACTGGTTCGAGTCCAGTATATCTCACTTTATTGATAATGAGATAGTTATAAATTTTATTAAATAAATTTTAATTATTCTTTGATTATCATGTTGATAAGTATATCTTTGCGTCGCTTTTGAAGAAAAGCAATGCTGTAAGGGAAATAAAATGCTGGTTTGGATGTTGAGTGCTTAGGCAAAAAGATCAAAAGTGGTAAAATTGTTTTTCGTAGGTGGGGTGGGTGAGTGGCTTAAACCAACAGTTTGCTAAACTGTCGTACTGGAAACGGTACCGGGGGTTCGAATCCCCCCTTCACCGCTGATCCATTTATAGCAAATGATCATGTTTTACAAAATATTCGGGGCGTAGCGCAGTCCGGTAGCGCACCTGGTTTGGGACCAGGGGGTCGTAGGTTCGAATCCTGCCGCCCCGACGATCAAGAGAGTTTAGACGAAAGTTTAAGCTCTCTTTTTATTATTGTGCACTGCGTTGGTAAAATCTTGGAATACAAGGATACTGCATAATTTAATCTGTGCATGGCCCCTATTAGTAGCTATCCGAGCCAAAATTTTACAAAATAATGAATATTGGTCTCGACAATAAGAGTATTTTTGTTGCTCAATCAACCTAAACTTATAATGTCAAAAATATTCATCTTTTTTGCTTCGTGCTTGCTGTTTTCACTTTCATGCACGCTTCAAAATAAAAATAAATTAACCCAAGTACTCTCTCTCGAGGAAGACACTCTGAAGTACCCACAGGAAGTCCACTTAAAAAATGTCAAACAGCTTACATTCGGCGGTGATAATGCCGAAGCCTACTGGAGTTTTGACAACAAAAAAATAGTATTCCAAGCCACCAACAAGATGTGGGGTGCTGAATGCGATCAGATTTATCTCTTTGATCTCACTAACTGGGAACGAAAAGCTGCTGCCCCACCACTGCTAAGTACTGGACAAGGGAGGACTACCTGTAGCTTTTTTATGCCTGGCAACAAATCCATAGTTTATGCATCGACGCACGAAGTGTTTGCGGGTTGCCCACATGTACCCGAGCGTAGGGAAGATGGTAAGTATATCTGGCCAATCTATGAGTCTTTTGATATCTATCACAGTGATCTAAAAGGCAATATTATTAAAAAACTCACTGATACTCCTGGATATGATGCCGAAGCAACTGTGTCTCCCAAAGGAGATAAAATAGTATTTACCTCATTGCGAAGTGGTGATCTGGAGCTTTATACCATGAATATTGATGGATCTGATGTGCGTCAGGTTACTTTTGAATTGGGATATGACGGGGGGGCATTTTTCTCTCCGGACGGAACCAAACTCATCTTCAGGTCTTCTAGACCAAAGACGGCGGAAGATGTTAAAGTATATAAAGAGCTACTAGCGCAAGGGCAAGTGATGCCTACAGAAATGGAGCTTTATGTGTGCAATGTAGATGGATCTGACCTTCGAAAACTGACCAGCCTTGGCAAAGCCAACTGGGCGCCTTACTTCTTACCCAAAGGGGATAAAGTAATTTTTTCATCCAATCATGCTGCACCTCGAGGATATCAGTTTAATTTATATACCATCAATCTGGATGGAACTGGGTTGAAACAAATTACCTTTGACAAGACATTTGACTCATTTCCCATGTTTTCTTATGATGGCAAAAAACTCATATTTGCTTCCAATAGAAATAATGGGGGTACGAGAGACACCAATTTGTTTATAGCTGACTGGGTAGAATAACTGCAAAAAATGATAAATATCACTAAAGAAGCCATCAAAAAGATGGATCATTTGCCTAGATTGACATTGATCAATAGTATCACAGGATATAAACCTGCTAATCTCATAGGCACAGCCAACAGTCAGGGAAAAACCAATCTCGCCATCATCAGTTCTATAGTTCATTTGGGATCAGATCCAGCATTGATTGGTTTTATGATGAGACCTATGGTGTCAGAAAGGCATACGATGGAAAACATTTTAGAAACAAAATTTTATACCATTAATCATCTACATCGTGACATAGCAGAGAGAGGCCACTTTACATCTGCGGATTTTGATCGTGATACTTCTGAATTTGAGAGATGTGGACTAACACCTTGGTTTTTGGATGGTTTCAGTGCTCCATTTGTGAAAGAGAGTCGGATTGGTATTGGGATGTCTTTTGCTGAAAAAATCGATATAAAGCTCAATGGGGTGATCTTAGTGATGGGATATGTCGAGCATATTTATATGGAAGATCATTATTTGAATGATGATCAAAGCATCGACCTCCATAAAGCTGGTACCATTTGTATATCGGGCCTGGATAGATATAATGATGTACACGAATTTGCTCAATATCCATATGCGACACCAGCAAATACTCCCAAATTCTGAAAATCATAGTAAGTGGTAGGCTAATTAAATGGATTTTTCAGCTCAGGGTTACTATAAAAAGTAGTATCATTAAAAGTATCGATAAAAGCTTTCAAAGCATTGATATAGAATTGGTTAATTGCTAAAGGATGAAGCAAAGGGTCAGCGTTTGGAGATTTTTTACCTCCTGATTTATAGTGGTTGATCACCTCATCTATGGTTTGAAACCTTCCATCGTGCATGTATGGCGCAGTATATTTGATATTGCGCAGGGTAGGAGCTCTGAATTTGCCATTGTCGGCTCTTGATCCTGTCACTTTACCTCTCCCATTATCAGGAAAACCATCTAGTGATCCCGTTTCTGTAAGCCCATTATTGAAAAAATCATCTGACGTAGCCATGGGAATATTGTGACAATGGCCACACTCCGTATCTGGAAGATCCGGATCATCATCAAAATACAGACCAAAACCTATCAATTCGAGGTCAGTATAGAATGCTTTTCCTTCCTGAACTTTGTCAAATTTCGAATCTTTGGAGATCATGATTCGCTCAAACTGAGCTATTGCTTTGGCTGCCAGTTCCTTGGTGATTTCTGATTTGTTTTGGATCCCAAATGCTTCTCTGAACATTTTTGGGTAGCGGGAGTGTACCTGTAGTTTATTGATCACTTCAGGCCATGTTGTATGAAGCTCTATAGGATCTTCTACGGGGATAAGTGATTGATCTTCAAGTGTTTTAGCTCTGCCATCCCAAAATAGGCCTGATCTCACAAATCCAATATTGATGAGACTCATGGAGCTCCTCGTGCCAGCTATATTGTCGATGCCAGTACTTACAGCTTTCCCATCTGCAAATCCTAGTTCAGGTAGGTGACAGGATGCACACGACATCGTACTATCTCCTGACAAAATCGGATCATAGAATAAATGACGTCCCAATAAAATACCTTGATCGGTGAGAGGGTTGTCTGTAGGAATGACCATATTGGGGAAATGAGCAGGAAGCCGCAGTTCATAGTTTTGTGGCGCATACGAATACTGGGTCAAATCACCCATATCTTTTTCATCATCCACACATGAATAGATGGGAAAAAAAGTTATCAATAATAGTATAAAGAATATTTTTTCCTTCATTTTTAAATCACTTCATAAAATTTGGCCATTGGATTCTCAGCCAATTTTTTAAAACATTTACCAACTAATTGTAAATAATGGTGTATAATCGATCAATGACTGATTTACTATTTAACGCCAAAAAACGACTTAATGTTTTGTTTTAAAGCTAGTTCTAATGAAGTTGAGGACTGATTTATATCAGTGTCAGAAAAGAGCTTGGAATAGTCCACTTGCAGCGGATAATTGATATCATTTCCAATATTAGTAGTTACAATACTATCCACACTCACTCTAAACTGTAAGCTAGTATCGGTGATAGAAAGCTCCAAAGTGTCATTTGTAGCCAGCCTGACGCATTTTATATTAAAAAAAGAGCGTATTTGGTCTTTTGATTTTAGTTGATTTCTTACCTGCAATACGTGTGTACTACTCAGGTCGGCGAATGAAGCATTGACGACCTTTGGTTTTAAACCAAAACAAAAACTTAAACTATCGTAGGTGCCGTAAGTTCTCATCGTACCCAATGGAATGGAACTGTCCACAGATCTGAATATTTTGATATCGTCCGAAACAGTGACTGTGCCATCATCTGAGCTAATATTTTCAATAATTTGGTGATATACATTATTGCTCTGTCGAAGGCTAAACTCTGAAAGATAGAATCTGCAATCGATGATTCGGAATTTTTGAGCAAGATTATTGACTAACGTATCTCCATTTATGAAAGTCGAATCTCCATCAACCTGTCTGAGTACAATATTAAATTTTGGATAGGTGCAACAATCATCACATCCATTGTCTGCAGTGACGTCATAATTGGAAGCCAAAGTATCCAGACAACCTTCCTGATTTACATAACAAGACGAAACGATAAGGATGATAAGAATGCTGTAACAAAAATGGATAAAACTCATACAGCATTATTTTTTCATGCCATCAAATATTTTCTTGACTATTTGTTTTACCTGGGCAGAAAAGTCTTTCTCCATGATCCAATGATAATAATTGGGCTCTGAGCCGAAGACATGTGAAACCACCTGACCACTGTATTTCCCAAAATTAAACACTATTTCCCCTTTGGCATTGTATTTCAGTCTCTGGGTGACGTCCAGTGCAGCATCGTCATTGATAAATGATGATATGGCTTCTATGTCATTTTTGATCGGTGGTGGGTGGGATACTCCGTCGTTGTCGATGTACTCGGTATCCCGATATCTAAGTATTTGTCCTTTGAATACTTCTACAGTAGCTCTCGCATCTGCCAAAGCATCATGAGCATCTGACAGATCACCTTCACAATATAGACGATATGCGGCTTTCAATGTTCTGGGCTCCATCTTATAAAATATTTTTTGCACGTCGATAAGTCTGCGGCGTGATATATCAAATACGATACCCATTCTGTTAAATTCTTCCATAAGGATGGGTACATCAAATCTATCAGAATTATATCCTGCCAGGTCTGCATCACCTATAAAATCAAAAATTTCATGTCCTTTCTGAGCAAATGTAGGCTGGTTTTTTACCATCTCATTGCTAATCCCATGTATGGCAAATGCTTCATCGGGGATGGGCATTTCGGGATTTAGCAACAACAGAATTTCTTGTGGTTCGGCGAGATTTTTGGAGTATTTGATCAGGGCTATTTGTAGTATTCTATCCCGCATCACATTGAGGCCTGTGGACTCTACGTCAAAAAATACGATGTCCTTTTCGATGTTTAATTGCAGATCGATCATTAAATTTTATTTTTGTTCGTTGTGAAGATAATATTTGGAGAAACCTTCACTCACTTTGAATTCAAAGATTCCATCTCCTTCGGAATCGTATATAAAACAAGCATCTACGCCCTTTAATTGCTCAACAAGCACTAAAGATTTCTCTAAACCCAATACCATGAAGGCTGTGGCATAGGCATCGGCCGTGATACAATCGTCGGCTATCACCGTTGCACTCAGGATATCTGTGGGCTGGCTCATGCCCGTGATGGGGTTGATGATGTGAGCAAATTTTTGCCCTTTGGACTCATACACACTGCGATAGTTACCGCTGGTGGCAAGAGATTTATTACTGATCAAAAGAGGGAGTTCTATTTCGGTTTCTTTGGCACCTTCTTCAGGTCTGTTGATGCCAATCACCCAGTCACCTTTCTTATCATTGACACCCAAGGTCCTTATTTCACCACCGACTTCGATCATATAATTAAGTATCCCTCTACCTTGAAGAAAACTTGCAATCACATCAACAGCGTAGCCAGGTGATATAGAATTGAAATCCATCATGACGTTTTTGTGAGGCTTGGTGATACACATCTGATGATCACCTGTAGTATGAATGTTGATACTGTCAAACACCAAAAGTTTAAGCAATTCCTTCACCTTAGCGGTATCCAATGTGGTTAATTTCTTTTTCTCTTTGTATCCAAACCCATAATAGTTGACCAAAGGTGCGATGGAAGGGTTGAAAGCACCATTGGTTTTTTGATATACGTCCTTTGCTTTGGTAAAAATTGGTTCAAAATAGGGGTCTTTATTCGTATCAAAGCAAAAAACACTATCTGCCATATTGAAAAAAGACAATGTGCTCGTATCAATATATGATGACATAGATAGGTTGAAATCTGCCAATATAGAATCAATTTGAACTTGCAATACCTGTGGTTGGTCTGTTTGGGCCTTAATATGATAAGTCGTACCCATAGTAGGCCCTGAGATTTCATAATATGGCGTCACTGAGTCTCGGCAACCCAATAATAAGCTCATCAAAAAAACTATATAAAATACTGACCTGAAAATTGTCATATGGTGTTGGAGATTTATTGAGTTTGTTACTCTTTGAGCAAACCTCTATGT
>JBATLS010000724.1:0-7801 GCA_049289435.1 Saprospiraceae bacterium
AAACGACCCTATTGGATCTTTTATTTGGTGGATGAGGATATCCTCCTCCGATATGACACCCAACAACTGCTCATGATTGACGATAGGCAGATGCCTCACATGATACACTTGCATCATATTGATCACCGCCTCGCCTGTGTCAGATGTCTGCACAGGGAATACACTTTGGGATATCAATTCTCTCGCTACCATGTTACTGACCTTGTAGTAGATTAAAACAAAAAAATACCTAACATCGATGATTTATCATCTATGTGTGGTACCACTATTTGATCGCAATTTAATTTCTTTTGGCCGAAATCGACTAATGAAAGCGTAAAAAATATTAAGATTGCTTCAAAATTTTTTTTCTTTCAAACACAAACTCCTCCTCGGACAAGATACCTTTTTTGCGCAATTCAGCCAATTTATTCAATTGTACCAGCAATGAATCATCCAAAAAAGGCTCTTCTGGAGCATTATTTTTAGGGCTAGTTGCCTGTATATTTTTTTTTCCGTCGGAGGTGTGCTCCGAACGCTGGGTCGTCATAAATGGATTTTCTCTAAACCCACTACTCCTAAAATTATCAAATTCGGGCTGAATCCTGACAAATGCCAGATCATCATGGCTAAGGATTTTATCTACATCTTTGAGACCACCAGCCACCGCTCGACTTAGGTGCTGGTAAGCCATCTCTTTCTTTTCAGTAAGTGAGTAAGCACATGCGATGTTAAAATTGAGTGCCACATCCCCAGGCGTAATCTCCAGGCCTTTCTGAAAATCTACGATGGCTTCTTCCAAATCAAAATCTTTATACTTTTTGATACCACTATTTTTGTAAGGATTGGCTCTCATAGCAGCAGTAGGTGTAGGTTTTCTCAATATAGTCTTCTGGGGAGCCTCATCTACCTGATCATATCTTCGCATCTGTTCGTATCTTCTGTCTTCGAGAGGACCTCTTTTTTGGATGATCATGCCCCTGTTGTATTTCTTATCAAACTCCTGATCAGACATATTGAGCATCTTAATACCCTGCATGACACCTGCTATCAATGATATGGGTATCCCAATATTTAAGGAGACTACAAAGAGTATCATAAAACCTATAAAACCCCCTATCCTACCCATATACAACTTGTGACCGCCTATGAAGCCAGTAAAAAAAGCTAGCATTGCTGCTGTCATCCTATTTTTTGGTAGCATCTATATTTATCTATTCATTATTGTTAAAAATCTTACACGTCAATACCGCAATATCATCTGATATCTCTGTCTGACCTCTGAATGAATTTATTTTTTCCAGAAGCAATCTATTAAACTCCAAAGGGTCTGAATCATAATGCTTATCTACAAACTTTTCTAAAATACTGTCTCCAAAAAATTCATCCTTTTCATTGCGCAGATCAGGTAGTCCATCCGTAAAACTAACTATTATTGCATCGTCAGTAAGGATGAC
The DNA here is from genome assembly GCA_049289435.1 of Saprospiraceae bacterium. Taxonomy (GTDB): domain Bacteria; phylum Bacteroidota; class Bacteroidia; order Chitinophagales; family Saprospiraceae; genus OLB9. The sequence continues at coordinate 1,437 of JBATLS010000724.1, forward strand.
CAATTCTTCTTGGATATTGTCCAGTTTTTCAAATGCTCCTATAAATGAGCAGCCTTTGTCCAACCTCATCAATGTTCCATTCATTTTGAGTATCGGTGGATAATGTCCAGCATTTACATATTTCAATGTCTTCAGTTTTGTATTTACTTCAGCCACAAAGAACGTAATATATCTATCACTCTTGGTAATTCTATATACAGACTGATTGAGAGCAAAGACGAATGTCTCTAAATCACGGTATTGGAATATCAAAGACTGTATCATCGCTTGAAAATTTGCCATAAGCAATGCCGCCGAAACCCCTTTTCCGGAGATGTCCGCTATACAAAATGCAAATCTATCCTGATCAAATCTGATGAAGTCAAGATAATCCCCTCCGATATTATAATGAGGTTTATATATTTTGGATAAAGCAAATTTTTTCTCCACAGGCAAGTGATCAGGGATCAGCATATTTTGCACCTTGGATGCCAATTCCATCTCATGCTTATACCTCTCCTGCTCGATTTGCTTTTTAAACAATCTTTTGTTTTCTATCGCTACCGCAATAATATTTGTTATCGTAGTGATAAACTGAATTTTGTTGTACAAGTCTTCTTTTTCTTTGATACCACCGATGACAGAATATGCTATAGGCGCATCCTTGTGATACACGGGTATGATGATATCGAATCCCTTAAATATCTTTAAATCTCCGTTTTTGATGGTATATAATCGCTTATACTGAAGCAAAGTATCCACAAACTGGTCATTATTCTTTATATCAAAATGAATAGATGCGGTACAGAGCCATCCTTCATCTTCTATGACAAAGAGTGCCATTTTTTCGATACCCATCTCCCAACTGAGAAATGATTTGTACATATTGAATAATCCATCCGCTGATACATTGTCATTGATAGCCTGAGTGATGGTCAGCAAAGATTTTATCTGAAGTTGTTTCAGACTCAATTCCTTCTCCAATTTTTCTAATATTGCCAGTTCACGATTCATGAGACAAACCTACGAAATCTTTCATAAAACATATCATGCATATTGTCTTTGTTGTGTCAAAAGTATTTTTCCTCTCTCATTTTATTTGGATGGCTTTGTACAATCTATTGATTAGTGAGACATAAAACATTCTTTATACATATTTTATATCAATAAAACCTCATATGAAATCAAAAATAAGAATTAAATTTCTACTCCTTAGTACTTGGCTATGTATAATACAACTATAATATATATTAACCCCTTTTGTACCAAATAATATTTTTACAATTTCATATTACATTTATACATCATATCACAAAATCCCCCCAATTTAAGCAATAAAAAAAAACTCATTACTTTTTTTGAATCAAAAATAAGTCATACATTGCATCAATTTTACAATAAATTAACAATCTTTAGGTCATAAAGCCATATTTATGAATAACATCTTACGGGTATTATTATCTTTTTCAGTGCTTTGTACTCTGGTGGTCGATTCATCAGATGCTCAAACTACCTTGAAAGGAAAAGTTCTTGATCAGCTTACAGGTGATGCCCTAATAGGTGCCAACGTGATCATCAAAAATAATCCAGCGATAGGTACGGTTACTGACTACGATGGTACCTTCGAACTAAAAGTAGAAGCCCTTCCCATCACGCTTAATTTTTCTTATATTGGTTATACCGCTTTTGATCTCCTGATCGAAGACTCAAAACAAAAAATCGAAGTCAAGCTAAGTGAAGATGCAGTAACCATTGACCTGGATATAGAGATAAAGGGGCAACGCATCGACGAGAAGAAGAAAGAATCACCCCTGACCGTCGAATCTCTGGATGCAATTGCCATCAAACAAACCGCATCCAATGACTTCTATAGTGGGTTAGGAGCGCTCAAAGGGGTGGATCTTACTACAGCAAGTATAGGATTTACGATCATCAACACCAGAGGATTCAATAGTACCAGCCCTGTCAGATCATTGCAAATCATAGATGGTGTGGACAACCAGTCTCCAGGACTCAACTTTTCATTGGGCAACTTTTTAGGCTCCCCTGAGTTGGATATTCAGAAAGTAGATTTAGTAGTCGGCGCGAGTTCTGCATTCTACGGCCCCAACGCATTCAATGGTGTCATCAGCATGGAAACAAAAAATCCGTTTTACAATAAAGGTATATCCGCTTCTGTCAAATTTGGCGAAAGGGAGCTCTTTGAGACGGCCATCAGATATGCAGATGTTGTTAAAAATAAAAAAGGCGAGGATGTGCTTGGCTATAAGATCAATCTATTTTACATGAAAGCGTACGACTGGGTAGCGGACAATTATGATCCAGTCTCTGGGACACAGTCTGCAGCAACCAACCCAGGCAGATTTGATAAGGTCAATTCTTATGGGGATGAATACAAAGTGATTTTTGACGAATCCCAAGTAGCATTGTTCAGACCCCAGGCGGGGATGGGCACGTATCATCGACGAGGCTATGATGAAATAGACGTGGTGGATTACAACACAAAGAATTTGAAAACCAATCTTGGGCTATCATGGAGGCTAAAACCCTCGATGAAAGAAGATTCGCCGGAGTTGCTTTACGGTTTTAATCTCGGCAATGGCACCACCGTATATCAGGGAGACAATAGATTTAGTCTGCGCAATATTACATTCTACCAAAATAAATTGGAAATCCGCAAGCGAAACAAATACTTCCTTAGATTTTACAACACTCAGGAAGACGCTGGAGATTCTTATGATCCATACTTTACCTCATTGCTGATGCAGCAAAAAGCCAAAGATGACGTCAACTGGTACAGTGATTATCTCTTTCACTGGGAGTCCAATGCTGCCAAAGACATGAGAGAAAAAGGATATCCTATACTCACTTTTGATCCTGTGACATCTACTTTTGCCTTTGACTCCACCAAAGCGAGGCAATGGTTAAATACCAATCAGGATCTGCTTAAAACTTATCATAAAAATGCATTGAACTATGCTGAAACCAAAACTGTAGGCAATAATACCAGAGCATTTTATGAGCCAGGGACGGCCAGATTTGATTCATTGTTCAATTTGCTCATCACCACTAAGTCCAACAAAAGAGATTTGAATAGTGGCACCAGATTTTTTGATCAATCGGCGCTGTATCACGTACACGGCGAATATAAAATCGAACCAAGATTTACAGATGCCATCACTGTAGGGGCCAATGGTAGATTATATAGGCCTTTCTCCGAAGGTACCATTTTTTCTGATACTGCTGGTGTTCGCATCTCCAATCATGAGATAGGCATGTACGTCGGATTCGAAAAGAAATTTTACAAAAACCAATTTAAGCTCAATGGTACGGTCAGGGCTGATAAAAATGTCAATTTTGACTGGCTATTTTCCCCAGCAGCTTCGCTGGTGTTTGCTCCCGATCAGACCAATTATTTCAGGCTTTCATTTTCGTCAGCCATCAGAAATCCTACACTCACAGATCAGTATCTTTTTTTGAATGTGGGTCCTGCCATCTTATCGGGCAACATAACCGGTAGGGATAGTCTCATCACAGTAGAATCTTTTCGGGACTATGCTAATACACTCGATCGCAAGAGATTATCTTATTTTAGCATCGACGGTGTGAGACCAGAAAAGGTCAAATCAGTGGAAATTGGGTATCGTACTACACTATTTAACAATACATTTTTGGATGCGAGTTATTATTTTAGTTCTTATACTGACTTCTTAGGATTTGTGATCGGGATAGAAAGCGAATTTGACAATGTGGTGGGCTTGCCCAAAAATACCCAAGCATACAGATTTGCTGCCAATTCGTTCAATCGGGTGACTACCCAAGGGTTTTCTATCGGTCTCAATTATTATTTCCAAAGGTATTATATGTTGGCAGGAAATTACTCATGGAATAAACTCAATAAACTGGATGTGGACGATCCGATCATTCCAGCATTCAATACACCTGAACATAAATACAATATTTCCTTATCAGGTCGAGACATGGTCATATCATTGGGCGATACTAAGATCAGGAATCTTGGCTTTAATGTAAATTATCGCTGGGTAGCCACCTTTGTATTTGAAGGTTCGCCTCAATTTACGGGGACAATACCAGCATATGGCCTTGTAGATGCACAAGTCAATTATACCATTCCTAAAGCTAATTTAAGTTTTAAAGTGGGTGCTTCAAACATTGCAAACAATTTGGTGTTTCAAACATATGGCGGTCCCCGGATAGGAAGGATGGGCTATATATCTTTAATATATGATTTTAAGAAAAATTAATTTAATTCACTTTACAAATTTAATTCAAATGAAAAGATTTTTACTTACCATTTTTGGTTTCATGCTGTTGATGGCTTCTGGCACATCACAGAGATATCTCACGTCACAATTTAGTTCAGTATCTGTGACACCTACTGCCTACGGTAGAAACTTTACTGTACTTGCTGTCCCTTCTACCGGACGGACTCTTAGCCAACCATTGGCTGCTGATGTTTATAGAGCAGTCGGAGATACAGTGGCAAAAAGACCTTTAATTATCTACTTCCCAACAGGCAATTTCCTGCCATTTCCTGAAAATACCGGTACAAGTGGCACCATCAAAGACAGTACGTGTGTTGACTTTGCCACTAAGCTTGCCAAGATGGGATATGTAGTAGCAGTAGCCGATTATCGCAAAGGATGGAATCCCATCGCAGCTACTCAGGAAGCAAGAATTAACACACTGATCAATGCAACCTACAGAGGAGTCCAGGATGCACGAACTGCCATCAGATATTTTAAAGAAACTGCCAATACATTTAATGTAGATACTTCCAGAATTGCCATCTGGGGTCAGGGCACTGGTGGATATATCACATTGGCCACGGCCACCCTTGATAGTTACAATAAAGTATTCACTACCACTATGCCACAATTCAAATTTATTGGTAGTAATCAACTTCCTTTTGTGTTAGAAAGAGTTCAACTGCCTACTGGTGGCTTCTTATATATCAATAGTGATATAGAAGGTAAAATAGTAGGTGTAGTTCCGCCCAATGCCAATGGCACCCCCAGTGCAGGGCCGCCACCAACAGGTGATACTTTAAATTTTGGCAATTGGGTCAATCAATCTTCTGACTTCAAATTGGCGATCAATGTAGGAGGTGCGCTGGGAGATATCTCATGGTTGGACGCCAACTCCAAAAATATTATATCTGTACAAGCACCGTATGACCAGTTTGCACCATACAAAAGTGCGGTACTTTTTGTTGCCATACCAGGTGGTCAATTGCCAGTAGTAGAAGTACAAGGTGCATTTTTGGTACAACAAAAGCTAAAGGCACTAGGTAAAGATGCGCCATATCAAAATATGAAAGCATCTTACGACCCGATAGGAGTTGCCATCAAAAATAAACAAGAAGGTTTTGTCAATCTATTCCCTGTAATAGGAACACCTGCCAATCTTCCTGGCGATTCATCTCCATGGGATTTTTGGGCGTCAACCAATCCAAACAATGCTAATGGTTTAGCATCAAATCCGGATATGTCTGCTGCTAAAGCCAGAAGATATATTGACTCTATCATCACTTTTATAGCTCCTAGGGCATGTATTGGGTTGGATCTTCCTTGCAAAAGTTTGGTCATTTCATCAGCAGAAGATCTTACTGACGCAAATGTCAACTTAAAATTAGCACCAAATCCAGCTTCTACAGAGTTTTACATCAATGTATCTGATGAAACCCCTGTCAAGTCGTATGCTATATTTGATCTCAGCGGAAAGATGCTCAGGAATGTCAGTAATCTAAATAATACAGATTTGGTAATCCAAAGAGAATCATTGACGACTGGAATTTACTTTGTCAGAATGCAGTTTGACAAAGGCACCTTAACAAAAAAAGTGGTATTTGATTAATAATCAGATATCTATAAAATGAATCATGAGGAGCTTACATGTAATTGTAAGCTCCTCTTTTTTTTTGTGTTACTATGCAAAAATAAATTTCAGAGCTCCAGACTCCAATTCACTAAAGTAGGAAGATAATGGCCTTGCAATCTCTGATGGCAAGCATAACAACCAATTGTATTCAAAGAATGCAATACAATCTCTATAGGAAAAGCACTTAATATCCACTAGCTGAAGCCAGTAGTAATTGAAAAATGTGTATTACTTATGGATTTAAACTCAGAATACCAGACTTCTCGCAATTATATTTGCGTTGAAAATATCAAATTCAATTGCCATTGGCTTTAGCCAGTGGACAATAAATGCAAATATTATTTGGCTTTAGCCAAATATAAATGGCTAATCGGCATGATTAATTTGGCTAAAGCCAATTGTATATAACATTATAAACCCACTGGTTGAAACCAGTGGCAATTGAAAATGGACATTGCATTCAACAATTTTATCAAATTTTGCCG
>JBATLS010000725.1:0-3904 GCA_049289435.1 Saprospiraceae bacterium
TTCTAGCAGCAAGGTATGTTTGCCATTGGTATTTGCAATGTCTATAAAGTCATCTACAAATTTTGAGAGATTCTCACCCAAGATTTCTCTCAATGTAGGATCTGCATCTCGCTTTTTGATAACTGATACTGAGTTGGCATTTTTTGGCTCCTTTTCACAGGCCCTAACCCTTTCACACTCTACCGCACTTTTTTCACCACTTATTTTAGAACCATCATGCACCAAGCCAACAGCAAAAATATTGCTTAGCACTCCAACAAAAAGGAATAAAAAAAGGGCAACATGTTTTATTCTATATTTCATTTTTTATGTTTTCTTATGCTTACCAATAAAAAATTTAAGGACTTCTTTAAATCGAATGTGGCGGCTTTATGATATAAATTCTAGGACTTTGCCTTATATGGATTTTGAGGCCATAATGTCCACATCTTTTCATATGCAAGAAGAAGAGTCTCAAGATCGTTTTTAAAATCTAATTCATTTATATCATCATATATTGCTTTAAACATCTCTAAAGGAACATGCCGTGCTGGCAATATTTTTTCATCAAAAAATTTTTGTTCAACTATAAGCAAAGCTTTTAGCCTATTAAGATCTAATGAACTAATTTCATTATTCATTTTATTTAATATTCCTGTAATTAAGTCATATAATATTAAAAGTGATTCAGGGTACTCACTATTATACTTGTTTTGCGGATTGTTGATTGAAAAAGAATCTGTAGACCATCTTTTATACATTGAAAAAGCTGATTTTCTTAATTCATTCTTGTCATATGATGATAAATTTTGCCATTCCATTTCTTCAATTAGTGTATTAATTAAAGAGTGTTCTTGATTCCAATTATTACTTTTATTCTCAAAAAGTGACTGCCTTATGCCGATCAAAAATTCTAAATAATTTTCCATTTAAAGCTCTTTAAGAGTTACTTCTAAAATTGATGGATTTCCTGGCTTTGGTGTCGCTGGTTGGATTACTTCAAACTCTCTTCCAGTTCTAAATAACACTTCTTTATCTAAAGGTAATAATGAAACTTCTTGAATTAGTTTTCCTGTTTTACTCTCAATTTTCAAAACTACATTACCACCACGGAAAGCCATATATTGTTCGGCTATATTTGCCGAAGTGCTACTGGATACAAATGCTGGATTTGGTATTTTCTGACCAACAGTCCAAAACTCTGCTCCTATTGATTCTATTTCACCTAAGCCACGATATGCTATATTTTGGTAATTTGGTAGCTTATCTAATGCTCCATTTAAAACATTCTTAAATTCTAGTAACTCAGGGGTGAGATTCCCACCTTTAAGAGCTGTATTTAACGCATCATGAGCAGGTCCTGTATAGTGCCTTATTAATCCTTCTTCAGCTATATGTAATGAAGGAAACTTTCTTGATAATGTTCCAGCTGAATAAGGTGATAAAGTTTCGAGGTAATTTACATTTTTTCTTAGGGCATTTAAACCACCATTAAGTGCAGCTTCCCAAGCCTTAACCAAAGGATATCTACACCCACTACCTCCTGTCCCACATTCTAGCAGCAAGGTATGTTTGCCATTGGTATTTGCAATGTCTATAAAGTCATCTACAAATTTTGAGAGATTCTCACCCAAGATTTCTCTCAATGTAGGTTCTGCATCTCGCCAATAAAGCCACTTTCCATTGCCCAGATGGATCGCTACATCATTGAGTTTTGTTACACCATGTAGATTTCCGATCTCTTTTGATACCCCCGATGAGATATCGGTCATCTTCCTGGAGTCCTTCATAGCGTCGGCGATTTTTGACGCTTTATTTGCTTGATTAGGTCTATCTAAACCATAAGTCATTCTGCTACGAGCATCTGCTAAGGTATATTTGATAGGCTTATCGGTAGCATCTATCAGGTCGCCTGCTACACTCATCGGAATATTTTCCCTATACTTAGCAGACCAGTCTAATGTATTTATGTCTTTCCTTAAGATATCAGATACTGAGTTGGCATTTTTTTGCACCTTTTCACACGCCTTAACCCTTTCATATCTTACCGTACTTTTTTCAATGCTCATTTTGGAGGCATCCTGAACTACATCACTTGCAAAAACATTGCCTAGCACTCCTATCAGGAGTGCAAAAAAAATGGCTATTTGCTTAATTCGTTTATGCATTCTAATTTTAAACTTTAAGAGTTGAAATTTCAAATGCATTAACTAAAGCTAACCCTAAATCGCAATTATTAATTTCATTCACATTTAATGAAATTGCTTTGTCAGCAAGTGTTTTGTTTTCTATATTTTTCCAGCCATTGTTAGTTGTAGGGTAAATTGTAATTATTTCATTAAGCTGTCCAACCTGAACTAGTTTTGCATTCCCAAATAATAGTTTTTCGGTTTTTACACCTGATAATTCCAATAATGGCAAATTAACTTTTTTCCAATCTTCTCTTGTAAATCTTTGTCGACTCGGAATAAATGAATTTAAACTTTCTGATAATTTACCTCCTATATCACAAATGTCATCTGTTAACAATGAAGTACTTATTTTATCTGTTGGTGCAGGCACACTTTCCGTTCCTTGTTTTGCAACAATAAAAATTACGCCATTATACAAAATGGCACTTGACTGTTTTTTAATCATGGTACAATTATTATTTTGATAGTAAGCTTCGAAGACCAAGTTTGAATAACTTCATTTATGGCAGACAATTGAGAGCCACTTGCTGCTCTAGGTAATGCAACTTCGAGAGTTTTCAAATTTATCGGGTTTAAAGGGTCTCCAACAGTAACACCACTGATAGTATACTCGGTAAATTCGTCTAAGTCTTTAGCATATTTATTCAATCTGCTCTTTAATTTGGATGCATTTTGATAGGTTTTGGCATCTAGATCCAGACTCTTTATACTTACTGCATCACCAGTGGTAAAATCAAACTTATCTATAGTTTTAAAAGTCTCAGGTAAATTCTGCCCTAAATCATCTTCAATATTTCTTCCCCTTTGAAAAGGATCAAGATCCCAATGTCCAGAAGCTGGAGTATTTTCTAATTCATCCAAAAACTGTTCAGCTCCATTTTCATTGTTCTTGGCGATAGCGACTATCTCATCAGCACTTTTTCCAGTGCTTGTTGAGTGCTTAGATATGTTATCAAGATAGTCAACATTCCTTCTGAATGCGTCATCAAGATTTGATTTTGCTAAAGCTTCCCAAGCCCTAACCAAATCATGATTCCGCCCGATGGCATCCAGCAATCTGATGTCTTGATTGAGATCAGCGGCGAGTTTATTGGCCAGGACTAAAAATTCTGCATCGGTCCACTGAGGGTTGATCTGTCGGAGTTTCTTAAATACTTTATTGGCGTCAAATACCCTGGCTACAGTTTTGCCATTTTCGACCATTTTATACAAGATCTGGCCCGCTTTGATGATGCCTGTCGGACTCTTGATGCCATTGTTGGATATCCTTGCGATCATGTATATCTCGTCCCCATACTTCACCACCTCTCCGAATGGGATGATACCTACTATACAGAATCCAGCTTCGTACCACTCACCCTGATAACCATAGAATATTGCATTCCCAATGTCTAAAGGCGTACCTATCACTGGGGCGGCGCTGATACCATTACTTAATTTTTGTACATCCTGACTTTGTGTATAGATACTCTTGTGCACTAAATTATTAGCAAAAGAATTGGCTAAAACTCCACTTAGAAGTATGAGAAGTATTATTATATGTTTAACTAGCTTTTCCATTTATTTTATTGATGACCATTCTAATGCTTGAATCAATGCTTGCCCCAATTCTTTATCAGTAACATTTTTAAAATCTAAATCTATATTAGGGTATTTAGTGAACTTAAAACCATCCTTCCAACCATGATTTTCTGCTGGGGCAAATGAAATTAGACCATTCAACTCTATTATTC
>JBATLS010000726.1:0-2318 GCA_049289435.1 Saprospiraceae bacterium
TCACCGCTTCATGTATCGAAGATACTGATGTAGAATGTATAGTACAGTGGGTTTCAGCACCTGTATTATCAGGAGTGATGCCACCACTCTGACCTTTTTTTGTTTTCATGGGGTCATTGGTAGTCAGATCTGGACTGATGATTTGCCAGCTTCGCCCTTCGTTGTTGGATCGGAATAGGTGATTGCCACCGAGGTAAATAGTTTTGGGATCTTTTGATGACATGACAAATGGTGATGACCAATTATATCTGATAGAAGGCAAGGTGGTTGAATCCGGTTTTTTGAAATAATCCTTCAGGTTCAAAATATTGCTTCCTGTAGGACTGATGTTCAATAGTTGTCTGGTATTGGGGTAGTATCTAAAGTAGTGGCCATTTTCCATCCCAGTGAAAGCTATATGGTGGTCATTAGGATTGACAGCTGCATCCTGGCCATCACCCCAATGCATCTTCCAGTTATGATCATTGAGTATGCCTCGGGCATCTCGCGCAAATGAAGCGGTGGCATAAGAACCATTGTCCTGAAGCCCTCCAAATGTATAATACGGGTGTTGCATATCATACGTGATGCGATAAAACTGTGAAATCGGTAGGTTATCTATGAGTTGAAAATGAGCCCCATGATCGTGCGTGAGCGAAAAACCCTTGTCTGCTCCTAGATAATATCTGTCTTTATTGGTTGGGTCCAGCCATAGAGCATGAAAATCACCATGTACTTCTTCGTCTTCGCTGCCATTTTTGAAGGTCTTGCCCCCATCGATGGACACCATAAATCTGGTGGTCAATACATAGACCCTTTGGTCATCATGAGGGTTGATCCTGATCTGACTGTAGTAAAAAGGGCGATTATTGTACTTGTTGATATATCTCCAGGTCTTCCCTCCGTCTTCGGATCTGTATATGCCACTGCCTGGTTCTGCTAACGTATCCGATTTTTCAGCTTCGATGATCGCCATCAGAATATTTGGATTCTTATCATAAATAGCTAAACCTATGCGTCCTGTTTGGCCTTTGGGCAGCCCATTAGTCAGCTTTGTCCAGGTCTCGCCTCCATCGGTACTTTTGTAAATACCTCCCTGATCACCCCCTGACTGAAAATGCCATGGTTGTCTCAGCCTGTGGTAGAATGCCGTATAAAGGATATTTGGATTTTTGCTGTCTCTGACCATGTCAGTGCAACCGGTTTTACCATCATCAGGGAGGCCACTTGTTTTTTTCTGCCATGTCTTTCCGCCATCTTTTGATCTGAAGAGCCCCCTATCACCACTGTATCCCCACAAGTGACCGATGGCACATACACATACATCATCTGATGTTTGAGGATGCACCAGTACTCTGCTGATCTGATGGGTGGATTGTAGTCCCATGTTCGAAAAAGTGGTACCTCCATCAGTAGATTTATAGACCCCATTGCCCCACGATACACTATTTCTATTGTTGGCCTCTCCGGTGCCCACCCAGATGACTTCGCTATTGGAAGGATCCAGAGCGATATCCCCTATAGAAGCTGTCTCATAATCATCAAAAATGGGTTGCCAGGTGGTACCAGCATTGACAGATTTCCACACACCTCCTGATGCAGAAGCTACAAAAACTTTGGTAAAATCTTTTGCATCGGCTTCGACGTCCACTACCCTTCCCCCGGCATTGGCGGGTCCGATATTGCGGACTGCCATGTCTGCGATATTTACTTTGGATGTTTGACTGGTCACTTCAATAACGAAAAATAGAGAAATGATACATAGGTGTACTTTCATGATGTGGGGCATTATAGATATTTGAAAAAAATTAAAACCTAAAAATCTATGAAACCATAAATATACAACCTAAAAGGAAACCCACTCTTATAGGGAGAAGGATTTCTATTTTTTTTTATGGGATGATAGATGCAACATCAGTGGTCTGGTGATGCTACAAAAGCCATACAATTTATCATCGTTGGATGACTTTTGTTGTCTATTAATTACAAACCTGTCAGGCGATAGACTGATTCTTAATGTATTTGAACTGCAAATCTAAAGGAAAGCTATCGGCAATAAACTGCGACGATCGGGCATCAATTGCAAACTTATCGTTTCAATGGAATGACATTAGATTTTGATAATATTTTTTCTTTAATTTGATCATATCCATTCATAATTTCATTCTCAAATAACACAAACATATATTTTGTTTTCTTATTTTTAAAAGATATTAGCCCTGGATTCGTTAAAATATAAATTTCGTTTATTTCATCCCAATTCGTCAAATGAAACAAATTTTCACTTTGTTTATAGGCTAAATATTTTTCATTAATAATTATTTCTATATGTTCACCAC
>JBATLS010000727.1:0-7861 GCA_049289435.1 Saprospiraceae bacterium
TTCTCCCACCATTGTCCCCCTTGTCAAAGATCTCCTTCCATTTATCTTTGTATGCTTCGTAAAAATTGCGCTTCTTAGCAGCACTGACTATCAAATCTGCCCACCAAGCCGTAGATGTGGGATTGAGACCACTTTGAGCCTGATATAGTCCCTGGCTAAGGAGGGATATCATATCAACGGACTCTATCGCACCATCCACAAAGCCGGATACCAGCCCGGCATTAAGCGAAGGTACGACTTTATCAAAATCAGCAGGTTACGAATTGGAAATTCTATATGTATGGGATCGAAGTCACAGACTTCGACCATCGGGACTGGATGTATAAACACAAAAACCCCTGCTGGGCGTAGGCTGCGCCTCCCCTGATTTTCCGTCGGTTACTTTCCCTTCTATGGTAGTCTGGGCAGCTGCCCCTCCACCTACCAACATTATCAAAATTACAATTTGTAATGATCGATTCATTCGATGAATTTTTGACTATGATAAACGTAACAATCTAGAATTATGCTCTCAAATCACTCAAAAATTATATTTTTATATGAAATATGGCATATCTATAAAATTATAGTTGAAACTTTAAAGTGCAATAATGATTATTCCTACTTTAGCTGTAAAAATATTTGCAACAAAAAGAAAATTTTATCACCAGAGCCTAATTCTTAAAGTGGGCTGAAACGATTTTATCCAACAATACCCTGGCAATTCCTTCCAAAGACTCTTTGGTCCAGCCGGCGATATGTGGAGATAAAATTACATTGTCAAAACTAAATAATTCACGATAAAGAAGCATTTCTGATGTCGAATAGTGGTTTGGTTTTTCATTTTCAAACACATCTAAACAGGCACCGCTCACCTGACCATTTTTAAGTGCTTCTACCAATGCGATGGTATCAATAACTTGGCCTCTTGACGTATTGGATATGATCACCCCTGCCTTACATTGATCTAAAAAAGAGGTATCCACCATGTGAGTAGTCTCAGCAGTAAGTGGTAGGTGAAATGATATGATATCTGATTGACTTAGTATGGACTCAAAGTCTGTTTTTTCCACAAAGTTTAGCACAGGGTCATACGATGTCTTATATTTATCATACGAAATGACCCTGCATCCCCAACCTTGCCATTTGGTAGCAAAGGCTCCACCTGTATGACCCAATCCAATGATCCCTATGGTTTTACCATTGATCTCCATGCCTCGATTCTTTTCTCTGTCCCAGTGCAATTCCCGCACCTCTCTATCTGCTCTCAATAGGTGATTCATCAGTGATAGTATCATCCCTACTTCGTGCTCCGCAACAGCATTTCTATTTCCTTCTGGAGAATTATGGACTTTTATACCTTTAGATTGGGCATATGGCACATCAATAATCTCCAGTCCAGATCCTAGTCTCCCTATAAATTTCAACTTTATTCCCAAGTCAATTCTGGCTTTATCCATGATGATTTTACTATTGATAATCACACCATCAAACTGGCCAATGATATTATTTAGTGTGGCATTATCTACTGAAGTATCATAGATCACTTCACAACCCAAACCCTTCAAACCATCTATCAACAGATGATGAACTTTGTCGGTAATTAATATTTTTTTTATCATAATCTTATGTAGAGGTATGCGCAAAAATAGGATTTCATTATGGATTTTTAGGTAATAGTTAGTTGGGTTTTATTCAAATTTTGTAGATCTTTGGATATATAGTATTATAACTACACCCTATCTCAATTTTTTAAAAACTTACCATTTAAAAATATGAAAATATGATATTTTTTATTTTTAAAAACTATACCTTTGTGCCCCGATCAGAATATTTCCATCCATTATGCCTAGAGATACATCCATTAAGTCCGTCCTTATCATAGGAAGCGGCCCAATAATCATCGGACAAGCTTGTGAATTTGACTATTCGGGTACCCAAGCCTCCAGATCACTGAGAGAAGAAGGAATCTCTGTCACATTGATCAATTCCAATCCGGCTACGATCATGACAGACCCGGTGACTGCAGATCATATCTATCTGTTGCCCCTCACCCCAGAAAGCATTATCAAAATTCTCGAGGAGCAACATATTGATGCCGTCCTCCCAACTATGGGTGGGCAGACAGCCCTAAACCTCGCTATTGAGGTGGATAAAATGGGTGTTTGGGATAGATTCGGAGTAAAAATGATCGGTGTAGATGTCGCAGCTATAGAACTTGCAGAAAATAGAGAAGCATTTAAGCAACACGTGATTTCTATAGGGATGAAGGTAGCAGACTCACAAATCGCCAACTCCTTTTTGGAAGGCAAAGAAGCAGCACAGCAGATAGGCTTCCCCCTTGTCATCAGACCTTCATACACTTTGGGTGGATCAGGAGGTGGCTTTGTGATGAAAGAAGAAGAATTTGACGAAGCCCTCAGAAGAGGTCTCGAAGCATCCCCTAGTCATGAGGTCCTCGTAGAAAAAGCTGTGATTGGATGGAAAGAATACGAACTCGAACTCCTCAGAGACGACAATGACAATGTAGTCATCATATGTACTGTAGAAAATCTGGACCCTATGGGCATCCATACAGGAGACAGCATCACTGTAGCACCCTCGATGACACTCTCAGATACAGCCTTCCAGCAGATGAGGGATGACGCTATGTTGATGATGCGATCCATGGGCAATTTTTCAGGAGGATGCAATGTACAATTTGCGCTCAATCCTGACACCGAAGAACTCATAGCCGTAGAAATCAATCCCAGAGTATCCAGATCATCGGCACTGGCCAGTAAAGCTACAGGATACCCGATAGCAAAAATTGCTGCAAAACTGGCCATCGGCTATACCCTGGATGAGTTGAATAATCAAATCACCAAAACGACTTCCGCATTTTTTGAGCCTGCTCTTGACTATGTAATCGTCAAAATGCCGAGATGGAATTTTGAAAAATTTTATGGTGCAGATACCACTTTAGGTCTTCAGATGAAATCTGTAGGCGAAGTCATGGCAATTGGTCGCAATTTTTTGGAAGCACTCCAGAAAGCTTGTCAAAGTCAAGAAAACAATCGGGCTGGACTAGGAGCAGACATGAAAGAGTGGATACAAACAGAAGACATACTCGCCAGGTTGGAAAAAGCAAGCGATGACAGGATCTATAGGGTCAAAGATGCGCTACGTCTTGGCGTACCCGAGAAGACAGTCCATAAACTGACTAAAATAGATCCCTGGTATATCAAACAAATCAAACGACTGGTCAAGTATGAAGAAAAACTCGCTCGATTTAATGTGGCAGAAGATATACCCGAAGATTTCTTTAGAGAATTGAAAACAGTGGGCTACTCTGATGTACAAATAGCCTGGGTGCTTCGTATCAAAGAAGAACAAGTCACCAAACAGCGCAAAAAGCTCAATATTCGTCGTACTTACAAAATGGTAGATACTTGTGCGGCAGAATTTGAAGCTAAAACTCCCTATTTTTATTCCTGTTTTGATGGCGAAAACGAAAGTATTCCATCAGAAAAGAAAAAAATCATCGTACTAGGGTCAGGTCCAAACAGGATAGGACAGGGTATAGAGTTTGATTATTGTTGTGTCCATGGTTTATTGGCGATCAAAGAAGCAGGATATGAAGCGATCATGATCAATTGTAATCCTGAGACGGTATCTACCGACTTCGACATAGCAGATAAACTATATTTTGAGCCCGTATTTTGGGAACACATAGAAGAGATCATCGATCTGGAACAACCGGAAGGCGTCATCGTACAATTAGGAGGTCAAACAGCGCTCAAACTGGCCGAAAAACTTCACAATAAAGGGGTCAAAATCATTGGTACCAGTTTTAATGATATGGATCTAGCCGAAGATAGAGGAAGATTTTCAGATCTACTCAAAGAGTTAGAAATACCTTATCCGGAATATGGTGTCGCCAGAGATGTCGATGAAGCCATAGAAGTTGCCAAAAGGGTTTCATATCCGGTACTGGTCCGTCCTTCCTATGTTTTGGGTGGACAGCGCATGCGTATAGTGATCAATGATCAGGAGCTGGAAACCCATGTGCTCAATATATTTAAGCATATGCCAGACAACAAGGTACTCATCGACCAATTTTTGGAACGAGCCAAAGAGGCGGAGATTGACGCTATTTGTGATGGCGAAGATGTACATATCATGGGTATCATGGAACACATCGAGCCAGCGGGTATCCACTCCGGAGATAGTTCGGCAGTACTTCCGACATATTCGTTGAGTCCTGCCGTAGTAGGTCAGATGGTCGAGTATGCACGCAAGCTGGCTTTTGCGCTGAAGATCAAAGGATTGATCAATATACAATTTGCCATCAGAAAAGATCAGGTATATGTCATAGAGGCCAACCCCAGGGCATCGCGCACCACGCCATTCATAGCTAAAGCGTATGAGGTCCCCTACTTAAAATATGCGACCCAAGTGATGTTGGGCACCCATAAAATTTCAGATTTTAAGATTGATAAAAAACTGAATGGATATGCTATAAAAGTGCCCGTGTTTTCATTTAATAAGTTTCCTGGGGTTGATAAAAATCTGGGTCCCGAAATGAAATCAACTGGGGAGATGATTTACTATATCAATGATATCTATGACCCTTTCTTCCGCGATCTGGATAGCAAACGGTCGATGTTCTTGAGTAGATAAATATTGATTTGAATGTTTATGGCACATATCCCAGACTCCAATACACTAAAGTGATTGGAAAGATGGAATTATCAAAAGTTCCAGATAGACCAAGGATTGATGATACATGGCTTTGGATTTGCTTGAGCTGATGTCAAAAAAAAAAGAATGAATCTAACTCTGTCGGGATAAAAACATCGATGTTAAATCGGTGTTAAATAGATAAACATCACTATTTCAGAGTAATTTTATACGTTTTGTTGTGTATGAATAAAGTAAGTTTAATTTTGATCATAAATTAATTACTTTTGTTGCAATGATAATAAACACTTTATGTATGTCAGCCCGAATTCTTTCATTTTTATGTTTTTTTACTTTAAGTACATTCACTTTATTTTCACAGGACAAGCCACAGCCAATACGGGTGGTGGACTTTTCTGGTATGGTACTCCATGAAGATGACAAGGGTAATCCTGTCCCATTGCCTTATACCAACATAGCCGTGATGGGCACAAGTCGTGGATCAGCAGCGGATTTTGATGGTTTCTTCTCATTTGTAGCACTACCTGGAGAGACCATCGTATTTTCACGTATAGGGTATAAAACTATAGAAATCAAAATACCCGATACGCTTAATTCGACGGTGTATAAATGGATACAAATCATGACGGAAGATGAATATATTCTACCAGAAGCCATCATCATGCCGTGGCCGAGTAGAGATCACTTCAAGCAGGAGTTTTTGGCGATAGATATCAGCAATGAGCTCAGAGAAAATGCTGAAGCCAATCTTGCTGAAGAAAAATTGCGCGAAATCCGCTACTCTGTACCCGTGGATGGCAGAGAATCCACCAGCATCGTACTCAAACAACAAGCCACTGACTACGTCTATACCGGACAGACGAAGCCAATGAATATATTTAGCCCAATAGCCTGGTCCAAATTTATCTCTGCCTGGCGCAGGGGAGACTTTAAGAAAAAAGATAAAAAATAATCACTCCAAATCTGTACTTGAATCCTAATGGACAAAAGAAATTAATTTGTCTATAGCTTTATTGTATGCTGAATACTTACCTTTGCGCCCAATTTAAAATCAGATCGTAGATGAAAATCACTGAATATTTCGAAAAGTCTAAGGATCAGACGCTTGTATCGTTTGAAGTTTTGCCTCCGCTCAAGGGAGGGAGTATGTCTGACATATTTAGTACTTTAGACCCATTGATGGAGTTTAAGCCCCCATTTATTGATGTCACATACCATAGAGAAGAGTTTGTGTATAATAAAAAAGCCAGTGGTTACTACGAAAAAACAGCCATACGCAAGCGCCCGGGCACTGTAGGTATATGTGCCTCCATCATGCACAGATATGGAATCGATGCCATACCACACTTGATATGTGGAGGATTCTCCGTCGAAGAAACAGAGAATGCACTCATAGATCTCAATTTTCTTGGTATCAACAATGTATTGGCACTCAGGGGTGACGCCCGTCAGTTTGAAGATAAATTTATACCTGAGACGGATGGTCACAAATATGCAGTCGATTTGGTCAAGCAGGTCAATGATATGAACAAAGGCATTTACCTGGATAGCAATATAGAAAAAGGCACTCCGACTGACTTTTGTATAGGTGTGGCCGGATATCCTGAAAAACATTTTGAAGCCCCCAATTTTAATACCGACATCGATTATCTAAAGAAAAAAATAGACGCAGGAGCTAGCTACATCGTGACGCAGATGTTTTTTGACAATAAAAGTTTTTTTAAATTTAGAGACGCCTGTATCAAAGCTGGAATCACAGTTCCTATAGTCCCAGGTCTAAAGCCAGTCACCAGAAAATATCAACTATCTTCCATACCCAGGAAATTTTTTATCAACTTTCCGGAGGACCTGGTCACAGAGATGCTCAAAACCGATGATAAAGATATCAAACAACTGGGTATCGAATGGTGTATATCCCAGTGCAAGGAACTCAAAGCTGAAGGTGTCCCGTGTCTGCACTTCTATACGATGGGAGATGCGGATACCACATACAAGATTATAGAGAAAATATAAACACCAATCTTTGCTGAAACTAACTTTGGGCATTGTTTCTTATCTTGGAGATCTTGACAAAAGTTCAAAAAAATAGCCAGATAATGCATTTGGCGTTCAAATAAAGAAAAAGAAAAAAGCCTATATCAATGGTCACTTGCTTTAGCTAAACTGCCTCATGTTGTGGCTGTTATCGAGACAACCCGCTTTATCTAGTGTCTGAAGACATTGACATAAGAAAAATGGCACTGAAAACCCTCCGATTCCCAATGCCATTATCAAATATTTTCATCCGGACTTTCGGATGACTCATTATTTCTTACTGTGCTATGCCGAGCTTTGCCTTCACGAGCTTGGTAGCATCAGCGGTAGGATCTGAATACAGGATCACTCCCATACCTGAGTCAAAAATATACTGAAACCCATGCTCTGCTGCCACCTCTTTGATAGCAGTATTGACTCTGTCTTGAATAGGTTTTAGGAGTTCTTCACTCTTTTCGTATATTTTTTGCTGACTTGATTGCTCAAATTCTCCCAATTTCGTTTCTTCCAGCTTGAGCACGGCTGCTTGTTTGTCGATCTCTACAGGTGCCAATTCGCCACTTTGTTGTTTTTTCTGAAGTGTTTGGTACTTTGCTTGGAGTTCCTTTACCATGTCTTCTCCTTTCTTTTGAAACATGGTTTTCATGACTTCTATGTCTGAGTTGGCCTGCTTAACTTCTGGCAAGGCCGCCAAAATTTCCTGAGAATTGATGTACCCAATCTTCTGTGCAGATACGGTCATCAAAGAAGAAAATAATATGGCAAGGATAAATGTTGATTTGTTCATTGGTGTGATATTGATGTTTTAAATGTTTTGTATTTAATATTGTGAATGAATTACTTGATGTTTAGTCTTTTTTTGAGGTCGGCAGTTTTGTCAAATTCTTGATTGGTAAAGAGTAGTCCGGTGGCACCCCCTTTGTCAAAAATCATATCGAGACCTCTGTCTGCTGCATAACTCTCTATGGCACCAAAGACTTTATCTTGTATGGGAGACACCATTTCTTGCCTTTTCAGAAATAAGGCACCTTCAGGACCAAATTTTGCTTTTTGCATTTCACGCACTTCGCCTTCTTTTTGGATGATTTCTTCCTCTTTCCTGTTTCTATCATCTGTACTCAGGAGTACTTGCTCGGCCTGAAATTTATTGTATAAACTTTTCACC
>JBATLS010000728.1:0-5417 GCA_049289435.1 Saprospiraceae bacterium
ATCCAGATGGCTATCGTCTCGATAGCCATCTGGATTAGGATTATTGGCCAATTTTATTCTTTAGGAATATTAAAATTATCTTTAATTTATTTTCTACACTGCAAAACTTTCGCCACAGCCACAGGTACGTGCTGCGTTGGGATTGTTGAAGTAGAATCCTTTGCCTTCCAGACCACCAGAAAACTCCAAAGTAGTATAGCACAGGTAAAGAAAACTCTTTAAATCTGTGACCACTTTGACACCATTGTCATCAAATATCTGATCATTTGGTTTGCTTTCATTGTCAAAATCCATTTGATAGCTCAATCCAGAGCAACCACCACTGGTGACACTTACTCTCACGAAGTAATCGTCTGTCAAGTTTTTAGTTTCGACAATTTCTCTGATCCTTTCTTTTGCACTATCTGCTACAAACAACATAATTATAAAATATTATACATCCAATGATTGACTCTATCACGAAGCATTAGACTTACAATGATGGCAATCTTAAGCCTGAACCAACACGTTTTTCTTTTTATAATCTGCTATGGCACTTTTGATCGCATCTTCTGCTAATACAGAACAGTGAATTTTCACTGGTGGTAAAGCCAATTCTTCTACGATCGCCATATTATCAATGGTCAATGCCTGATCAATGGTCTTGCCTTTGAGCCATTCTGTAGCCAGAGATGAAGAAGCGATGGCAGAGCCACAGCCGAAAGTCTTAAATTTTGCATCGATGATGGTATCTGTGTTTTCATCGACTTCTATCTGAAGCCTCATGACATCACCGCACTCAGGAGCACCAACCAATCCTGTACCAACATTCTTTTTTTCTTTATCCAGCGTACCCACGTTTTTGGGGTGCTTAAAGTGATCAAGTAATTTTTCTGAATATGCCATTGTATTATTTTTTTAATTGTAATGATTGAAATCTATTATAGATATTTAGGTTATATTAATGCTCCGACCAAACTACACTATCGAGATCTACGCCCTCTTTGTACATCTCCCATATCGGACTGAGATCTCTCATATGGTTGACCCCTTTGGATACTGCATCGATGGCGTAATCAACTTCTTCTTCGGTCGTAAATCTACCTAGACTAAATCTGATAGAAGAGTGCGCTAAGTCATCTCCAAGCCCAAGTGCGACAAGCACGTATGATGGCTCAAGGGAAGCAGAGGTACAAGCTGACCCTGAGGATACTGCTATATTTTGATTGAACGTCATCATCAACCCTTCTCCTTCTACATGCTTGAATGATATATTGGTGACGTGGGGCATCCTATGATTTACATTTCCATTGATATAGACTTCTTCCAGAGTATCTTTGAATGCATTTTCGAGTTTGTCTCTTAAGGCTGATAGTCGCTTAGCGTCTGCAAGCATTTGTTCTTTGGCGATAGCTGCGGCTTTTCCAAATCCTACTATCCCAGGTACATTTAGCGTGCCTGATCTCATCCCCCTTTCGTGACCACCACCATCCATTTGGGCAGTTACTTTTACCCTTGGATTTTTACGATTTACAAAAAGAGCACCCACCCCTTTTGGACCATACATTTTGTGAGATGTAAAAGCCATCAGATGCACCCCTACTTCTTTAGGGTCTATAGGGAGTTTACCCACTATCTGAGTAGCGTCACTCATAAATAGGACTCCATGTTTTTTGCAGATATCACCGATTTCTTTCATCGGCTGAATGACACCCGTTTCATTGTTGGCCCACATAATAGATATCATGATGGTCTTATCGGTGATCGCCGCTTCGAGTTCGGTCAGATCTATGAGTCCGTCATTTTTTACATCCAAATAGGTCACTTGACCACCTAATTTTTCTACTTTCTTACAAGCATCCAAAACCGCCTTATGCTCTGTTTTGGCAGTGATGATATGGTTGCCTTTGGAAGCATACATTTCGAATATACCCTTGATAGCAAGGTTGTCTGATTCTGTTGCTCCAGACGTAAAAATGATTTCCTTTGGATCAACATGGATCAGATCAGCTATTTGCTCTCTGGCATAGTCCACAGCTTCTTCTGCTTTCCAACCAAAAGGATGGTTTCTGCTTGCGGCATTGCCCGGTATCTCATAAAAATAAGGGATCATGGTTTCGACTACTCTCGGGTCAGTAGGTGTGGTCGAATTATTATCCAGATATATCAATTTGTTGTCTGCCATATTTTTGCTTAATTATATTTAATCTAAATACAAAATTAAACCAATTTTGTTTAACTTACACTGGTAATAACATAAACTTTTGGTTATAGCTTCATAAGAAAAAATTATAGCTATATGTTTTATTGAACATATAAAATAAACCCATGTCTTGTGCGCACGTAAACAGTCTGTTATGTATTGTGTTAATGCGGCATGTAGTTTATTCGACCTCTACTTATTTTTTTAGGAATAATAAGTGTTTTTAGTTTGATTCGATATTTTTTTCAGAATGAGTGGATGTTTTTATTACTTTCACTTCTTCGATTTTGGTATCTGATTTTGAGATGATAACAAATCTGTAGTTTTCAAGAGATATTTCTTCACCCACCTCAGGTATGCTCCCGTGCGTCATCACGATATATCCGGATAGCGTGACATAATCCTCTTCTGGGAGGTCTAAAATTTCATATTTATTGTTCAGATAACCCAGCTCTAGCCTTCCTGAAAAAATGTATTCGTGATCAGAAATGACTTTTTCTACAAAATCTTCCTCATCATGTTCGTCTGCTATCTCACCAAATATTTCTTCTAAGATATCTTCTAAAGTGATGATGCCCGCTGTGCCGCCAAACTCATCTACTACACAAGCTATATTCGAACTGGTTTTGATAAATTTGTACAGCAGATCCTGGACATTCATGACATCTGGGATAAAGTCAATATCCATGATGTGGCGCTTGATAGAAGTGATGTTTTTGAACAATTGCTGATGATGAAAATAACCTGTAATATTCTCGACATCACCATCTGTTACGATCAATCTCGAATGCTTGGATGAAATGAATGCTTCTTTGACGGTATTGATATCATCATTTTTATCAATAAATACGATTTCGTTTCTGGGTACCATACAATCTCTTACTTTGAGTTGATTGAGGTTGAGCGCATTTGCCAGTATTTCTTTATCTATATCCTTCTCTTCATTGACATTGGATTGTATATAATGTTCCAGATCCAGTTTTGTAATATTATTGTCAGAAGTCGATTCGATTTTTCCGAAGATGAGCCTGATACAAATGTTGGACATTTTGGTCAGTATCCAACTAGGTATGAGTAGTACCCACTTTGAAAATTTCAGTGGTGGGGCCAATCTGAAGATGAGCTCGTTGGCATATAATCTAAATAATGTCTTAGGTATAAACTCTCCGAATACCAGAATGACCAAAGTAAGTATAACGGTCGTAATGAGAGAAATAGCAAGACTGCCTTCGGGAAGAATCATTTCTAATAGCGGTGTTACAATCGCACTAAAAAAGATGGTGTACATCACCAATACTACATTATTACCTACAAGTATGGTGCTTAGGAATGTCTTTGGGTCATTATACAAGTCTGTAAGCATATGACCTTTCTTGGATCCTTTATTTTTGAGGACTTCTACGCCCAGTTTATTGGCTGATAAGAAAGCGATTTCACTTCCAGAAAAGAATGCTGAAAGTAAGATCATAAGAATAACAAGGAGAATCGTAGATATCATAAGAAAGTTTGATGCGGCAAATTTAGTCAATTGCACTGACAAAATCAGTAACGTTGAGCTTTCCTCTCACTTTTTTCTTTATTTCAAATCTTGTAAAATCCTGATTGGCTTTAAATCCAAACCCATAGGTGGTGTCTCCTTTTTCAGCTTGGGTGATCCTCACCAACTTGTCAGTATATACGATGCGCTCGCGTTCGTCCCATATGAGTTCGGGAGTCTCTAATTTTTGGTTTTTATCATCATAAAAGGTCACTTCGCCTTTGGCTGTAATTTTTTGACTGTTTTGTTCGCGTACAGCTGTTTGTGCTTTCAGCCAGCTCTTCACACTCTTGTCAGCATCTAAAAACTCTAGCAATATGCCTTTAGGAAATACATCTTTACTATCACTATAATCCAAATAACGCTCCATAACGGGAGCATGGATGATCATTTTGATCACTGCGGAATCACTGTATATGATTCGGACATTTTTGCCTCGCTCTATATTGGAGGCCAAATCTTCGGCCAGGAGGGAATCGATTTCTTCTACCTGATTGCTACAGCTAATAAATATGCTCAAAATAAACAGTAGCATCAGGTGTCCGAAAGACAAAAACTTAATTTTACAAATCATAACCATCCTTTATCTCAAAAGTGTGAGGTCACCAGCAAAATTTTTGACTTCATCATCTATAAATCTCACTTTGGCCCTCCATGCAAAGACCCCGGGATTCACTTTTTTGTTTTGGAATAATCCATCCCATCCTTGAGTCACATCATTGACTACGAGATTTCCTGACTCGGGAGACCTACTATCTATACCTTGATATACCAGGTTGCCCCACCGGTCATAGACTTCCAGCAGTTCTATATATTTGACAGATCTGTTGGTCCAGATATTAAAGAAGTCATTATTGCTACTGCCATCAGGGGTAAATATGTTTGGCACAGTGACCTTATACTCTTTATTGACACGTATGGTTACATTGTCATCCATGGTACACCCGTTATCATCGGTCAATGTCAGGATATAAGTAGTCGTAGTCTTAGGATAAACTTCAGGTTTGGATATTCCGTTGACGTCAAAATCATCTTCTGGTGTCCAAAGGAGATGGCTACCATTGGCTGAAACAAAGGTGGCACTAAGGAAGGTAGTGTTGCCAAATTCAATGGTCTGGTCTTCTCCGGCGTCCACTTCTATTTGTGGCGGCTGATTGACTGAAGTACTGATGGTATCTTTGCAACCTTTGAGGTCTTCTACGATGATCTGATAATTTCCAGCTTTCAGCTTGCTAAAAAGTGGATTGGTCCTGAAAGTGCGGCCGTCAATACTAAATTTGTAATCTGGTGCTCCTCTGACACCTTGTGCCAATATCTGACCTTCGGGTATCTCAAAACATCGCAAATCTGTTATTGTAGCATTTAAACCTAGTGTACTGGTGTCCTTACAGCATGGCTGGACGAAAAATTCTTTTATTTTGGTCACCAGACACCCTCGAGAACTCTCTACGGTCAGAGCAGCAATCTTATCCCCAAAAGATTCATATAATATCCCAAATGGACCCGTCCCACTTTGTCTTTCAGGCACTGCACGATCTCCAAAGTTCCAGGTATATCTTACGATGGGGTCAGTTGCGGAGGTTGATTTATTAGTAAATTGAATAGATTTGTCACATTCGAAGGCATTGTTGGCATTGATATCGAAGTCTGGTTTTGGACCTAAGAAGGTACCTGTACCTCCAAAGACTATTTCAAAAC
>JBATLS010000729.1:0-3400 GCA_049289435.1 Saprospiraceae bacterium
CAGACCCAACGAACGGTTTAGTCAGGAGATCATTTTGACGGTAGATGACCGGTATCTCACTCTTTCTAACGGGACTAAAGTAGCCTCCAAAAAAAATCCGGATGGCACTCGTACCGACCACTGGAGACAAGATAAACCTCACGCGCCTTACCTGGCCATGATCGCAGTAGGCGATTTTCATGAAGAATTGGATGAATGGAATAATGTGCCCTTGCATTACATAGTAGAAAAAAGCTATGCCCCCCATTCTAAAAAGATATTTGATCACACCCCCGAGATGCTGAGTTTCTTTTCAGACAAACTCAATTATAAATATCCATGGGACAAATACGCACAAGTTGTAGTGAGAGATTTTGTATCCGGAGCGATGGAAAATACTGGCGCAGTAGTATTTGGGGATTTCATTCAGAAAACCGAAAGGGAGCTCATCGACAACCATAATGATGAGATTGTCGCACATGAAATGATGCACCATTGGTTTGGAGATTTGGTCACTTGTGAGGATTGGTCCAACCTTACCCTCAACGAAGGTTTTGCCAATTATGCAGAATATCTATGGCTAGAGCATAAATACGGAAAGGACAATGCCGATTTTCATCGTATGAATGAGATGAATGGGTACTACTATCAGGTATTTGATGGCGGGGCTCATCCATTGGTACATTATTATTATGACAATAGGGAAGATATGTTTGACGCCCATAGCTACAACAAAGGTGGACTTGTCTTGCATATGTTGAGAAGTTATGTAGGGGATGAAGCCTTTTTCGCTTCATTAAATAAATATTTGACAGACCATGCCAACACCGCCGTGGAAGTGGATGAGTTGCGAATGGCTTTTGAAGATACGGTGGGTGAAGATTTAAATTGGTTTTTTAATCAATGGTTTTTAGGTTCTGGTCACCCATATTTGGATGTGACATACACGTACAATGACCTCAACAAAGTACTCCTTGTAGAAGTGGATCAGACCAACACACCTGAAGGCTTCTATCCTTTATTTAGATTGCCGGTGGACATAGCGATATATTTTGACGACGGCACTGTGGAGTATCATCCTGTGGTGATCAACGAAAAGAAACAGAGAATATTGATTGAAGATCTGAAGGCCAAGCCTGCCACCTATGTATTGGATGGTAAAAATGTACTATTGGCTATGATCAACGAAAATAAGACCGCTGAAGAATACAAAGCACAGTTTAACTTTTCAGATCATTTGATGGATAAGATCACCGCATTTACAAGCACTGGGGAGAGCAATGATGATTTATTGGACAAAGCATTCCAAGATAAATTTTATAACATCAGGATGATGGCTATAGGCACGATATCAGATAGTCTGATCGGAGACTATACCAATCAACTCCAGGACATGGCTATGTCAGATCCTCACTCCGAAGTACGACGAGAAGCGTTGATGAAGCTTTTGGAGAATGAAGATTTTGACCCGCTCCCATTGTGTAGGACCATGCTCCTTACAGAAAAAGCCTACCCAGTCTTGCAAGTGCTGATAGAAGTGGTAGCTACATCAGATCCAAGTAAATCCCAGCAAATCATTTCCAGATTTATGAAAGAAGATTCTGACTATCTGACCACCACTATAGCTGGGATCATGGTGGAAGAATCCATCGAAAACATACAATTCATGGAATCAAAAGCCAAAAGTATTGCAACCATCCACATATTTGACTTTTATGAGGTTTATCAAGCCTTTCTAAAGGGCAAAAGCATCCCTACCCTCGAGAGATCAATACAACTTATGAACACCATAGGCGCTAAAAAAGATGGAAATATGTTCAGAAAATACCTGGCTGTCATGACATTGCTCAAGATATCAGAGGATCTATCAGAACGAGTTGATGTAGATGTATCTCTCCAAAACCAAATAAGGTCAATAGTAAGAAATATAGCTGCCAATGAGACCAATCCCATGTTGATCGAAAAATATCAAGGATTAAAATGAGGTCTCCTCTTGACAAAATCCTTAAAAAGTATTACCTTGCTTTATTTTGATGATATTATGATTTATGAATATGTTTAGCGAAAATCATCCATCATCAACTTGACAGAGAAGAGTCTTTGTCAAATTCATATTGAACGATTTTATAAAGAATATGTTTAATACGGTGCACTCATTATAAAAGGAGTGGTTGGAGTATGTTTAAATTTTCATGTTTGTGCGAAAGCGAGCAAATGGAATTTTAAACATACTCATAAATAAATTTGATTTCAATGCGACATAATATCGCAAATCTAATTTCATCTGAGCAACGGGACAATAAAAAGTATGAGTACAAAAAATAGCAATTATGACCAGCTGGTGACCAAGTTGGATGGTTTTATAAGAAAATACTACATCAATCGACTTATCAAAGGTAGCTTATATACTGTAGCGATAGTATTGGGGTTATTTTTATTGTTCAATGTACTTGAATACTATTTTTATTTTAGTACCAGCGTGCGAAAAATATTTCTATTTTCGTTCGTAGGTTCGACTTTAATAGGAGCAGGGTACTGGATAGTTGATCCATTGGTCAGATATTTCAAACTTGGGGATACCATCTCCCATGAGGATGCTGCCATGATCATTGGTAACCACTTTGGTGATGTCAAAGACAAATTGCTCAACATCCTACAGCTAAAAAAACAAGAGACTTACAATAGCAATATAGCACTACTTGAAGCCAGCATTGATCAAAAGACAGAGGCCATTAGCCTGGTTCCATTCCGATCTGCTATAGATCTCAATAAAAATCGCCAATATCTAAAATATGCATTACCCCCGTTTTTGTTATTGATATTTTTGCTTTTTGCGGCACCTAGTATCATCAAAGAAGGGACTAACAGAATATTGAACAATGATAAAAAATTTGCCAAAGCCGCACCATTCGCATATCTACTCGATGAGGACGACCTGAAAGTGGTTCAATACCAGGATCACACCATCAAGGTCAATGTAGAAGGTGCCGTGATGCCTGATCAAGTATATGTGACCATCGACAATTTCCAATACTTGATGCAAAAGGAAGACAAATCTACCTTTACCTATGTCTTTCGAAATGTGCAAAAAAATGTAGATTTTACATTGAATGCGGGATCTGTAGCGTCTATCCCATATACTTTGGAAGTACTTGAAAAGCCAAATCTCACCGATTTTACGATCGAATTGAATTATCCCACATACATAGGTCGCAAAAATGAAGTGATCCAAAACATCGGGGATATAGTCGTACCCGAAGGTACAAAGATGACTTGGATGTTTGATGCTTTGCAGACTGATGATATTAGCTTTTATTTTGGGGATAAAACTGTAGCCACCCCTGCGGAAAGAAGAGAGAATACAAAATTCAGATATTCAAAAAAAGCACTTACAGATGAAATGTACAAGCTGTTTTTGAGC
>JBATLS010000730.1:0-1613 GCA_049289435.1 Saprospiraceae bacterium
GCAAATTTCATTTTATACTGCGTTATATTTTTCGTTGTAACTACCAGTTACGACTGCAAAATATACCTTGTCTAAAATTAAATTTGCTCGCTTTCGCTCAAACATGAAAATTTAAACATACTCTAAAAAACTAAATTGGTTAACAAGTTATTGATACATCTTTTCATAATATGTCTGATATGCACCGGAAGTGACATGATCCAGCCATTCCTGATTATTGAGATACCAGTCGATGGTTTTATCGATGCCTGTTTCGAAAGTTTCTTGTGGAGTCCAGCCAAGTTCTACTTCTATTTTACTGGCATCTATCGCATATCTTAGGTCGTGACCTGCCCTATCAGTGACAAATTTAATCAAAGACCGACTTTCACCTTTAGTACGACCCAGTTTATCGTCCAAAGTATCACAAAGGAAGTTTACTATATCAATATTCTTCCACTCATTGTGACCTCCGATATTGTATGTTTGCCCTGGATTGCCATGATGCAAAATCGCATCAATAGCTCGAGCATGATCTTCCACATATAACCAATCCCTCACATTTTCGCCTTTCCCATATACAGGTAGCTGCTTTTTATTAATGATATTGTGAATCATCAGCGGTATGAGTTTTTCGGGAAAGTGATTAGGACCATAATTATTGCTGCAGTTGGAGATCACCACAGGCATGTGGTAAGTGTGGTAATAAGCCCTGACAAAATGATCCGAAGCCGCTTTTGAAGCCGAATATGGAGACCGTGGATCATACGGTGTACTTTCTGTAAATAGCTCTGTTCCCATCTCCAGTGAGCCATATACTTCATCAGTAGAGACGTGATAAAATAATTTCCCTTCGAGTTGGTCTTTCCAGTATTTTCTGGCTACTTGGAGGAGATTGGCCGTACCGAGTACATTGGTTTTGATAAAAATCAAAGGATTTAAAATAGATCTGTCCACATGTGATTCTGCAGCCAGATGAATGACATGAGATATAGCATACTCTTCAAATAACTGGCTCACTGCATCTTGATCATTTATATCCCCCTTGATGAAAGTATAATTTTTACACTGCTCAATTTCTCTTAGATTTTCGAGATTGCCGGCATAAGTCAAAGCATCCAAGTTGATGATCTGATATTGTGGATATTTATTGACCAACAGCCTGACTACATGTGAGCCTATGAATCCCGCTCCACCTGTGATGAGTATATTCATGCTTAATTTATAAGTTTATATGTGGTGAGTTTGCCTCACTTCTATGAAACAATTTTTATGAAGTGATTACTCAGGACGCTTCTTTTTGTCTGATCTTTCTTCTTTGATCCATTGGGCTTTTGCCCTGGCTTCTTCCAAAGTAATGACTGGTCTATTGGCTTTGATGACTCTTTGCTTTTCGGCCAAATCGTCAAAAAGTTGGTGTGGTTTCAGTTTTTCAGTACTCATTTTAAATATATGACTGTATCGATAAAAAATAATTGTCCTTCCCTGACCAGGACATTTTCTTCATGCAAATCTTCTATAATCAACCCTAAATCTGTATGTATGTAGTCATTATTCTTTTTGATAGAGAAGCCTTTTTTTAGCAGTAATTCCTTAATATCGCTCACCACAGTTTTGGCTGTAGGCGCTATATA
>JBATLS010000731.1:0-3094 GCA_049289435.1 Saprospiraceae bacterium
ATCATTCATCCCAATTTACTCAACCAAAAAAAAGTTTTGGAAACACAATTTTCAGGTATGTCAGATAGGGCGTTTTCTTATAAAGATTTTGAGGAAACCAGAATTAAGCTGATCAAAGCTGTAAAGGAGAACCTTACCTTAAGGGATAAAGAGTTTATTTTGAGCATAAAAAATGTTGAGCCCGATTGGAGTATTTACGATTTTAAGAACTACCCGTCTGTGGAGTGGAAGTTGATGAATCTTAAAAATTTGAAGGAAGAAAATCCGAAAAAGCATCAATATCAATTGGAGCTTTTGAAGAAAGCACTCGACTCCGAATTTGGGAATAGTTAAAGCCTATGGACAAAATTACATCGAACATACTGTTACCCTAAATATTGAAAAAATGCAAATTTCTTTTTGAGATAATTTTGAACTCATTAAGTTTATTGCATTCTTGCCAAATAAAAGACTATCAATGTTATGTAGATAATATATTGTTTTGCTACCTTTGCGGCAAAATTTTCAAAATAGATAATTTGCTTTGATGAGATTAAGATATATTTTAATTAATTTGCTATTTTTCGTACCATCTTTTTTGCTTCTTGCAAATGAGCCAGTGGTGGGTCACGACAGCACTTCTGTCTCTGAAGCTGATCACTCGCATCCTGAAGGTAATATTGAGCACATTGGATCATCCGACGATCATGGACATGGTGAACATGCGAAGTTTGATCCCGCAGCTACAGCCATCCACCACATCAGCGATGCCAATGTTTATACCATAATGGACGGGATTGGCATTAGAATTCCACTTCCTACCATTTTATATGCGCCATCAAAAGGCTGGGACTTCTTTAGCTCTTCCAAATTTTACATCGGACATCATGAGGACGGACATGCATCATACAATGGGTATGTCATGCATCATGGCAGCGTACACAAAGTGGTGGATGAAGGGTTTCCATCGGAAGGATCGGTAGATATAGATGGATTTGCGCACAAGACAGAAGACAAAAACGGCAAAAAAGTAGATGTCAACTACGCCCTTTATCAAGGGAAAGAATATAGATTAGATGCCAGATCAACATTGGACGGGGGAATTCTGGGAGGCGGAATTACCTCATTTTACGACTTTTCGATTTCGAAAAACGTATTATCAATGATTCTGGTATCTCTCTTTTTGTTTTGGGCTTTCAGAAGATCTGCTCAGGCATACAAAAATGCCCCGAATCAAGCACCAAAAGGTATGCAAGGTGTATTGGAAACGATGTTTTTATTTATTAGGGACGAGGTTGCCATTCCATTTATTGGAAAAGACAAATATATGAAGTTCTTACCGCTTTTGATGAGTATATTTTTCTTTATATTGGGGCTAAATCTTTTTGGCCAAATTCCATTTTTTGGAGGAGTAAATGTTACGGGCAATCTTACAGTGACCATGGTTATGGCAGTGATTGTATTTGTTATAGTCAATATCAATGGCAAAAGAGATTACTGGCAACATATATTCTGGATGCCTAATGTACCTGTATTTGTGAAGCCACTATTAGCGGCAGTAGAGATCATGAGTCTATTCATAAAACCATTGACTCTGATGCTTCGTTTGGCAGGTAATATATCTGCAGGTCATATTGCCATCTTAAGTTTTATCGGACTTATATTTATTTTTGGTGACTCTGGAGCAAGTTTTGGAGGTGGAGCGGTAGGTACAGCCATGGCTATTCCACTTACATTATTTATGATGGCCATAGAATTGATCGTAGGATTTGTTCAGGCATTCGTTTTTACGATTTTGACGGCATCTTATATAGGTGCAGCCATTGAGGAGCACCACCATGCAGGCGAGCATCATTAATTTAAATTTTAATCATTTTTTTTTATTCATCCATATAATACTTTAACATCATGACTGGAACATTAGCAGCAGTAGGCGCCGGATTGGCAGTAATAGGAGCTGGCATCGGTATCGGAATGATAGGTGGAAAAGCTATGGAAGCAATCGCAAGACAACCAGAAGCAGCAGGAGATATCAGATCAGGTATGATCTTGATGGCTGCTTTCGTGGAAGGTGCAGCGTTGATTGCCATCCTACTTTCTATCTTCATGGCCGGTTAATACCGAAAGGTTATAATTAAAAAAAAACAGCTTTGATGAGCGGTTGGCAATTCAGAGCTGTTTTTTATTGTGTTAGTATTTTGCAATCATTATCATAACAAACATCACTCACTAATATAAAAAGTTTACTTCTATGTTTTCATTAATAACTTTTACGCCATTCCAGCCGACACCAGGTCTTGCCATTTGGTCGGTGTTGATTTTTATACTTTTTTGGACCATCACGGGCAAATTTGGTTTCAAGCCGATAGCTGAAGCACTCCATAAAAGAGAGCACGACATACAGGAAGCCATCGATCAGGCAAAAAAAGCTCGTGAGGAAGTCTCCAATATGAAATCTGAAAATGAAAAAATGTTGACAGAGGCGCGTGAAGAAAGAGCAAAAATCATTCAGGAAGCAAAGGAGATTAAAAACCAAATGATCGCTGAAGCCAAAGATAAAGCAAAGGAAGAAGCCAATAAGGTCGTAGCCAATGCGATGAATGATATCGAAAATCAAAGAAAAGCAGCTATGACCGAAGTAAAAAACGAACTTGGTGCTATGGCCATCAGTATTGCTGAAAAAGTCATCAGAAAAGAGTTGAAAGGCAATGCCGAACAAGAAAGTTTTGTAAACTCCCTTGTAAAAGACATAAACCTAAACTAATATCAGCAGTATCATAATTCATTTCAATAAGAGATCATGTCAGTAAGTAGAATTTCAGGAAGATATGCCAAGTCATTGATAGACCTTTCGCTAGAGCGAAATGAACTGGAAGTGATCAAAAAAGACATGGAATACTTTGCTCAAGCCATCAAAAATAGAGACTTGTACCTGTTGTTGAAAAGTCCAATCATCAATGCTGATAAGAAATTATCTATATTCAAGCAAATATTTGATGGTAAGGTAAATAAAACCACAATGGCTTTCTTTGAGATCATCATCAAAAAAGGAAGAGAAATGTACTTGCCCGAAATCACAGTAGATTTCAACAATCAATACAAGGTACACAATAGA
>JBATLS010000732.1:0-1838 GCA_049289435.1 Saprospiraceae bacterium
GCCTAAAAGAAAACACGACCATGTAATCCTTAAGAAAGATGTTTCTAAGCACTTTTGTAAAGTCAACCCCAATAGGAGACCTTGGCTTAAAGACAATAAAATAGTTACCCAAATAAAGAGCGATGAATATAATATAGGTAATATAACCAAAAGAGAGAATACGATATTGCTTAAAATAATCACCCATTGAGTAGCAAGATTCCATTTGTTAGCAAGAACATTTACAAGGCCAGCAGTGAAGATCAGGATGGCTCCGAATGCTCCACAATGTGCATAATTAAATATATTTATGGATATCAATTGTGGCATCACCATCCCAAACCAAATGGAGAGATAGGCTGATGTCAAAAACATTTGCACCGATAAAACCTGTTTGTCAGTGGACATATATAAGCTTACAAAATGATGATAGATCTATAAATAATAAGTTGCTGTAAAACACTATGCTTCCTGAATTGCTCCTATATCATCAGATTGACGAAGCTTCTTCCTAAATATAAATAATAAACCAAAGATCACCACCAATATTGCCGGAAATATAGCAATATTGTCCAATGTCGCCTGTCCTGCTACCAATTCTGCAGCTTCAGCATCTATTCCGGTGGCCAATGCTTTGGTCCGCTCCGTATCTAACCAACCACCTATGACAGGCTGAAAAATGGCCAGCCCGACCATACCTACTCCACCTATCAATGACATTCCGAATGCCCCTGTTTTAGGTAAGTATTCAGCTACAAAAGATATCATAGTAGGCCAAAAATAACAAACACCTATAGCGAATAATATAGCATAGAGATAGACAATACCTCCGGTACCTGTACTTAAAAGTACGATAGATATGGTCGCAATAACAGCAGATATCAATAATACCCCTGTAATATTGAGTCTATGAATGATAGGTCCGGCATAATATCTTCCAAATGCCATCAGCCCAGTTACCAAAAATAAAATGACCAATGGCTGCGCTCCGCTATTGCCCAAAATACGCTCGACCCAGGAAGTAGTACCTAATTCTGTAGTGGCAGTCAGTGTCATACATACCAACATTAACCAATATAGTGGAGATGTAAAGATGGATTTTAAATGATCTAGTGTACTGGATTTACCCAATTCATTATCTGTTTTGGGGAATGTTTGACCAAAGAAAAGATACCCGTATATAATCAAAGGCACAAACATCACAGCCAATTTAATTTGCCATCCTCCATTCATATTGGCAATCAAAAGGGTCAGTACTGAGCCTATAGCAATACCACCTGGAAACCAAACATGAAATTTATTGAGCATTTTTGCCTTATTTTCAGGATACATGTCAGCAATCATCGGATTGTATGCTGCTTCTACCATTCCATTGCCGAAACTAATAAAAAATGTACTCACAAATAGCGGAAGAAAGCTACCAGATAAAATGGAGAATGTAATACCAATCAAATGAGAAAAAAAAGCAATATACCCGATTTTCTTAGGTCCGAAAGTATTGTAAATCGATCCGCCAAGTAAAGTCGCTATAGGAAACCCAAATGCTCCCATAAAATTGATCCAACCTAACTCTGTATCGTTCAGTTGCATATCTCTCACCAGATCATTCATAATGCCTGCTCTGATCCCAAATGCAAAAGCTGTAGTAATTAACGCAAAACAACTGGCAATAAAAAGTCGATTTCGATTGATCTGTTCCATAAATGTGGCTTGATGGTTTTGTTTTGAAATATGATGTGAAGATGATATACAATTACATTTGACAAAGATAATTACATTATCGAAAGATGGAAATAAAACATGTTTTTTCTGCTCCATCGCAATTATTAGATGATGAGTGGTATATAACTTTTAGGCAA
>JBATLS010000733.1:0-2324 GCA_049289435.1 Saprospiraceae bacterium
ACCACAATATGCTTCAAAACTTCAATCTATGTTCGGCGAACAAAACTGGATTTCCGTTGTAATAAAGACAGCTACTATGATGCTTGAGCTAGGAAATGGTGATAGTTTATCGCAAAGCAATTTTGAAAAAATCCGAACTTTCATCCTGATTTGCCGTGGATCTGAAGACAAGATGGTTTCTGCAGATGCATCAATAGAAGTAGCAGATTGGCTGGTGCATGGCAGTAATAAGGAATTAAGTGGGATGCCACACTCGTTGGAGAAGGTGGATTTGGGAGTATTGGTGAAGGAATTTTATGAATTTTTCTAATTGGCAGTTGCAAAATACGGTGATTGTGCGATCATAATCGAAATTAAATAGTTATATTTGCGATTATAATCGCAAATATTGATAAAAAGGATACTATACGAGTCGATAAAGGCAAAAATGGACTTTAAGAAAGCCATTGTCTTACTTGGTCCAAGGCAGGTTGGAAAATCTACTCTGATACAAAAGATTGCCAATGAATCAGGTTTAGAGTTTCTGATTATAAATGCGGACAATCCAGCTGAACGTTTACTATGGACCAATCCGGATTTCGAATTGATCAAAAGTCTCATTGCGCCTTTCAAATTAATTATTTTTGATGAGGCCCAGAGAATAGAAAATATCGGTTTGACATGCAAGATGATCATCGATGCAGGATCTGGTCATCAAGTCATCATCACAGGTTCGTCTGCATTGGGCTTGGGTGATCAGATATATGAACCATTGACCGGCAGAAAGTGGGATTTCGAAATGTATCCAGTAGCATGGGAGGAATTATCAAATACCTATACTTTGGCTAAAGCCTTACCCATGCTCGAAAATCTGATGATTTATGGCTCATATCCTGATGTCATCAATCACTCTGAAGATAAGGCAGAAGTATTAGAATCACTGGCCGGCAGCTACCTGTATAAAGATGTACTAGAGTTGGGCGGCATCCGAAAACCTGAGATACTTACTAAACTGCTCCAGGCATTAGCGTGGCAGGTAGGAAGCGAGGTTTCTTTTCATGAACTGAGCAAAACGCTTGGAATTGATAAAGAAACAGTTAGTAAATACATAGATTTGCTTGAAAAGAGTTTTGTCATTTTCAGACTTGGGCCTTTGGCAAGAAATGAACGAAAAGAAATTTCAACTTCAAGAAAGATTTATTTTTATGACAATGGAATCCGAAATGCCATCATCGGCAATTTCAAACCTTTAAGCCAACGAAATGATGTAGGCCCAATCTGGGAAAACTTTATCATTGCTGAGAGACTAAAGAAAAACAGCTATCATAAACTCAGATTGAAAACATGGTTTTGGCGAAATAAATCCCAAGCCGAGATTGATTATATCGAAGAGTCACCCGAAGGAATCACCGCATTCGAACTAAAATGGAGTGAAAAAAAGAAGGCAAAATTTAGTACTTCCTTTACGGACTTTTATCAACCTTCTGGAACTCAAGTGATCAATCGACAGAATTATTGGAAATATTTATAATTAAAATTACCTGAAACACGGTAATACTGCGATCATAATCGATAATATATATAACTATTTGCGATTATAATCGCCAAAAGGTAGGATTATTTGATATTTTATCAATCCTCCCTTTCATAAAACTTTATATTAGCGTCAAACTCACCTTTTTCGATGTCTGCTTCTTCGACCCAATATTTGGAAGTGTTGACTTCAGTGGTGATAGCGTCTTTTTTATGATACCACCAGATGATTTTTTCAGCGCATCCAAATACATCTTTTGTTTAGCCCTATATTCACCTATCGTATTAAAGTCTGATTTCATGATAGCATGGATCATAAATACAAAAGATGAAAAATATAAGCTTGAGTCTAAAACCTGTGTATCTTTGCATTAAGTAACTAAAGTAGTATATATCATGTCTGATGTAATTAAAGCCAAACCCATTTTCCATAAGCGGATATTTTGGGATGTAAATTTCGAAAAGATCGATTACGATGCCAAAGCCGCTTTTGTGATTGAGCGGGTTTTTGAGCGGGGAGATGTACCGGATATCCGCAATTGCCGAAGATACTATGGTGATGACAAGGTGCGAGATGTATTGTTGAGGGCAAAATTTCTCCCACTAAGCAGGATCTATTTAGCCAGTGCCGTTATTGACAGACCTATAGAAGATTTCAGATGTTACACATTGAGACAGTTGAACCCAGAACTTTTTCCATACTAAAAAAACTGATGGAAATACCTGAACTGCAAGCTTTTCATCTTGTATGGGGTACAGCTTTGTCCTTGATGTATGGCCATCGTACGTCTGTTGATTTGGATTTATTTACA
>JBATLS010000734.1:0-1633 GCA_049289435.1 Saprospiraceae bacterium
AAGGGCACAATGGTTATTGGGTTTACCACAAAGGACACTAAGGTTGGCACAAAGGGCACAATGGTTTTAAGGTTTACCACAAAGGGCACTCAGGTTTACACAAAGAGCACAAAGGTATAAGGCGCTTACCACAAAGTACACTGAGGAAAAACATAAAGGAAGCAAAGCACAGTATTTTATCAATTTAGGGGCAAAACAGTGGATAAAAACAACACACAGGACTTGCTACCTAAATAATTTCTATTTATTAATATTAAAAATACATATATTATTTACAGATTTCCCTATATTGCATTACAATTAATGCCAATATGATGGAATGGCGCAAATTTAATGGTCAAAAAATTAAAATACCCATAGATGATATGGTCGAGTCTGCGATCATTTCAGAAATACAGTTAGGCAATAAACTTAAAATTTGCATCGGATCCGATTCTCAAGTAAAAAGTGGAGTAACTGAATTTGCGAGTGTGATCGTTTTTGTCAGGGAGAAAAAAGGGGGATATATGTACTTCAGCAGTGAAATTACGATGCAAAAAATGACACTCAAAGAGCGAATGATCAAAGAAGTAGCCATGTCTGTACAATTGGCTTATAGTCTGTGCCACTTACTGGACAAATATCATGTAGAACTGGAAGTGCATGCCGATATCAATACTGACCCGAGTTTCAAATCCAATATAGCTCTCAAAGATGCCATGGGTTATATACTTGGTATGGGGTTTGTATTCAAAGCAAAACCTGAAGCGTTTGCCTCTTCTTGTTGTGCTGATCGAGTCGTGCAGTGAGGTCTCATTCGTCGTTTAGGGAGGCTAATCTATTTTTATGTAAATATGATTGAAACAACTCTCCGCTGATGAATTCGCCTCCCAGGCTTGTCAAAAATGGATTGGGTTGTTGGCAATCTATCACATAAAATCCATCTTCAAACAGTTTTTTAGCCAGTGAAATAAATCCAAATTTGGAGGCATTGCTCTTGAGACTAAACATAGACTCACCAAAAAATATTTTTCCCAAGACTACTCCATAAAGACCACCCACAAGATCATCGCCATCCCATACTTCGACCGATCTGGCAAATCCCATTTTGTTGAGCTGGGTATATGACTCGACCAATTGGTCGTTGATCCAGGTACCATCCTGATCATGGCGAGGAGCAAATTGACAAAATCTCATGACCTCAGCAAAGTGTTGATCATAGGTGACTTGGTATTTGTTTTGATTGAAGTAAGACTTCATACTTTTGGCCACTTTTATCTTGTCCGGATATATCACAAATCTCGGCTTCGGGCACCACCAAATGATGGGATCACTAGGATTATACCATGGAAATATGCCATAATGGTAGGCCAAGAGTAGCCTTTCAACGGTAAGGTCTCCCTGTATAGCCAATATCCCAGAAGGTTTGACCGACTCAGGATGCGGAAAGGTTAATTCATGATTTAGATTGTAAAACATCTTTATTAAGCCACGTCAATGGTATTCTTTACTAAACCCAAAAATGCAAAAGGTGGCATCAAAACATGAATACCACCTTACAATAATTGTTACAAATTTTGTCAATATGTCAATCCTCCACCATCGTCTCTATGACAGCAGATAATCCTCTGTCTATGAGTGCGTCCTTCATGGG
>JBATLS010000735.1:0-3583 GCA_049289435.1 Saprospiraceae bacterium
CCAAACTTCATATTCGATACTTGCTTTATGATTATTCAAAATTTTACAATATACTTACCTGTGTCCAATGAGTATCGACTCAATTCAGAATTTTTGATCGCACATGTTGACACAATAAAAAGATTAACCAAACTCATGTTGGTTGAATACTATTACAATACTATTTTTATGGGAAAAGTAAAAAAAATTGGTTGCATGTACATTTAAACACACTCTAAAGACGAATCATCGTCCACTTACCCTAACGAAGCGAAAGATTACCACACTTTGACGTTAGTAGGGTTGAGTACCCATTTGCTCCAACTCTTATTGTAAGTATGAATTTTTTTTGTTTTTTGCTCATTGTTGTCAGTCAGTTCAAAACCTTCGTTGGCCCATTCAAAAAGACTGCCGTAAAGATTATATACATTGGTGTATCCTTCTTTTTTGAGTTTTGTAGCTATTTTTTCACTTCGATACCCTATAGAACAATAAACGACAATATTGCTTTTTGTGGCCAAGTCTTTGATACTCTTGATGTCAAAATCATCATATCCAACATATCTGGCACCGGGGATGTGCGATATCTTATATTCAGCATATTCTCTTGCGTCCAAAAATACCATTTGAGATTTATTAGCATGAGCAGCGACAACGCTGATGACAGGAGCAGAGTACGACAGGTAGCTATTGACTTTGCGATCAAAAGCTTGGTCTTTGCAGGCAGCAGTTTTGGTATATTGAGCCGAAAGAAATGTAGAGAGCATAAAAAAGAAAATTAGACATTTATATTGCATGGTGTGAATGATTATTTTATTTTTTTTGGTCCGTTGCCCACCTTGTCTTTGATTATTCTGCCTTCGTGACAATGAGGCAACAAATCTGAAGTTATGAAGTTTTCAGTTTGGGACTGAAATTCTTCAGGATATAGTACGTGAATATTGGGACCTGCATCGAGTGTAAAATAGATCGGAACACCTGTATCAGCCCGATATGTTTTAATCTTTTTTATGATGGCCAAGGAAGCTTCTTCCATGAGCATATATGGTGGATCCGAACACATCATCAATGCATGGAGCGTCATAGCCTCATCTTCGGTGATCTTACCAAAAGTGGAGACATCTCCATTGTGCAATGCAGACATCAATAAGGTCATGCGATCATGTGCCTGTTGATATCTGGCAGGTGCATAAGGATTGCCATTCATCAGGTGGTGACCAGCGGTAGAGGATACTTTTTTCTCCTGAGCACTGACGATGAGTATATCATCATGAAAAGTCTTAAATACTGGATGGATTTGATCCTTGATACAAATGGCATGTTCATCCGAACTGTGTGGTATCTGATCATGCCCTCCCCAGACAGCCATCTCTGGATATACTGATCTGCAAGCACTGCCACTCCCCAGTCGGGATATAAATGATGCTTGTTTGTAAAAATCGTCGTCATAATCTCTTTCTTCTTTGGTCTGGTACAATAGATCACAAAGACACAGTGAGAGTGCGGACATGCCTGATGCAGATGATGCTATACCGCTGCTATGCGGAAAAGAGTTTTTAGTGGAAACATCAATGATGCTTCCTCTTAAAAATGGTAGATGATCTTGGACAAGTTTATTCAGCCATTTTTCGATTCTTGATGCAAAAGCAGCATTCTCCTTTCCTTCAAACAGAAAGGAGAGCTCAATATCTTTGTGTTGGTCAGATCTTACCATGGTCACTTCAGTCGTGGTGACTGCCTTGCTTAAAGTAAAACTTACAGAAGGATTTTTGGGCAATTGGTCTCCATATTTACCCCAATACTTGACAAGGGCAATATTGGAAGGGCTTTCCCAACCAGCGACCATGGGATTATTTGGCATCTTTATTGAGTTTTACATATTTAAGGCTGGTTTCGTTTTCGATACGGTACGAAACATCAAAATCTTGTAGCACAGCGTCCAAAATTTCATATTCACCTTTGTTATACCCTTCTTTTAGATCATAACTATACAGCTTTGAGAAAGCATTCCAATAAAAAGCTTTAAATCCACCTTTTAGATCTTTGATCATGTCGTATATCGGCTCCCCAGTCTCCTTTTCTATCATCTTGATCATGATTTTACCTTGCAGTTTTGTTAGATTCTTGAGTGGCTCTTCAAATTCATAGGTGAGTTGATCTTCTAGCTCGGCGATTTTTTTCTTCTTTTCTTTTTTTGACATTTTTTCAGAAGCATACTCCAATTCTCTAAAAATCCTGATGGCCTCTTTGGCATATGGATAGACTTTGGCAGCGTATAGTCTGAATCTCTGATACTTTTTGTAATCGTCATCACTTGCAAAGGTACGCAAGGCGGTGATACTTACATTGTCTAGATCCACTAGTATCAAAGTATCTCCTTCTGGAGTGATCATTGCAGAATAAACCCCGCCTTCCAGAGAGATTTTTGTCTCTTTACCAGCTGGAGGAGGGATAGTAGATTGAGCATAACTG
Organism: Saprospiraceae bacterium; assembly: GCA_049289435.1. Classification (GTDB taxonomy): domain Bacteria; phylum Bacteroidota; class Bacteroidia; order Chitinophagales; family Saprospiraceae; genus OLB9. Next base: position 2,452 of record JBATLS010000735.1, read on the forward strand.
ATGTACCCAATCTCTATCATCAATATTGTGACAATCCATCTTAACATTTCATTCGATTTGCACATTACTAACGCACGATGTGTTCATTTAGTTATACTATTTGCTTATAATTAACATAAACGATATATTTGAATTTTATCTAATGTGTTTTACAATACAAACCCCACCATTATGTATCACTATGGTGCTTTTGGCTAGACTATTGGTGGGTCAACTTAGTATCGTGAAGTTGGACTCAAAAGTCAATACCAGTCATCTGGATGTGATATATCCCGTCGTCTCATATGATGAATTAGCCCAATTTTTTACCAGAGTGAGAGACCCATTATGTGCTAAAACTCTGATCATTGATGGGTTGGATATGTAAGTCCAGGAAGATCAGAATGCAAACTTATTTATCAATCAATTGCATCCAGAAGTTGGCATCGATGGGGGTTTTTCTGCTTCAGAAAAATGCAGGATCACGAAGACAGAGCACTAGTGAATACAACAAAAGCAAGAGTTGGAGATGAGATATCAAATTTGTCTGTCAGTAGAAAATAAAATAGCACACATTTTACATAAAATGACTGAATCAAAAAGTCATACCAATGCCAAAATCATATCTCCTAAAATCTATATTAGTGATGGATTGGGATTGGCTACTTCTGGTATGATATTCTGCTGATTGGAATTTCATACCTACAAATAAATCTATAAATGGTCTTCCAGCACCTAATCTATACCCAAATACTGGATTGAAAAATATATCACCCTTAGCATCAGTCTGACCAAACTCAGGATCAGGTTTTATCATGCTATATCCTGATCTGAGGGCTAAATATGGGGATACATTCTTCTTTTGAAGATAAGACCTGATTTCCACAAACAGAGGGTATATATTATTGCCGGGCTCGGTGTAATAGTTGTCTAAACCTATCCCAACTCCTGCCGTAAGCCAATGCTTGTAATGGTATCCCACAGATTGTGAAAGTGAAACTCCACCAATTTCTTTTTGGTACAATACAGAAAACTGACTCCTAAAATACCACCCATTTTCCTTGAAATTATAGACTGAGACTTCTTTATCGAGTCCCATTTTGATCTTTTTGACACTCTCGTAATCAAAAAGTATGGGCTGACTGCCACTGAT
>JBATLS010000736.1:0-2459 GCA_049289435.1 Saprospiraceae bacterium
ATCAAGTGATAGAAATGGGTAGTGACAAGCAAGAAGTCACATTTTATAAAGCGCATGACAATTATGTGATCACTATAGAGTATCTGGAAAATGGAAATTTGTGTTTATTTAGCAAATCCTTTAAAATCCAAGGCGCAAATGAAGCCATGAAGGATTTTTTTAAATCCAGGAATGCTATCCAAATTCCAGTACAAGTCGATATCATAGGTTTGCAGTCACCAGATAATGGTACACGAAATATCATAGTAGAAAATCTATTATTTAGGAAAAGAATCTCAGATCTCAAAATAGACAGTTTATTAACTGGGTTTTTTGATAATTGTTTAGATACTCCAAAGCCTTTGGCCAAAGTAATCCTTTTTTCAGATGTTTGTGCTCAAAATTTAAACTTGCAAAATCTCCTAAATGGACTATCTGGTTTTGACATAGGATTGTTAATGTATTTGGGTGACGACAATATCTTATACATCATTGGCAAAGGAATAGGGGGGCAAAGTATGGGTTTGACTGCAGATGCAAATGCAACAATAGGTGATATAGCCAATCTTACAAGTGACCAAAAGTTTGATTTTGCCATTAAGACTATGACAGGTAATTCATTGGCGGGTAAAGGAGGAAATGTTGCACAATGTAAGATTTCAAAAAGCGGAACCTATCTTAATGTTGGCTATAACGGTCTGCCATTGATGGCCGGTGATCAAGTTTTTGTCTATCAAAATGACAATAAAATTTCTGGAATAATCAGGGATAGTATAATATATAATGCTGCTGTATCCGGTGTGGTTTTTACTGGATATGTCAATCAGGAAAACGATCAAGATAAATTTAGCTATACTACACCACCTACGGGTGAAGATTCCAGTTATTATTATTTAGAACCTGACCCAACATCATGTAAGTGTAATGTGAAAAAGATTGATCAGAGGATCACCATTTATCCTTCGGATATGACAGGGATAAAATGCAGTGCTTCTACTGACCCTAGCCAATGGTCGGCTGGTCCGAATCCTAAAATAATGGCCGAAGAGATCTCTACATTGGATCATACAACTCAAATGGTAAACTGTGAGTGGGTCAAAAAATTTTTTGAAGATATTCAGGGTATTTTTCCTGTTAATGTCTGTTTTGAAATACAGCTCCATGGTGGCAAGATTATCAAAAAATATTATGGTGAAGATGGGATCGGTAGAGAAGTGACCGATTGTCCTCCAAATAGTAATATTATACTGGTAAAACAAGATAGCACAGGAAAACTGACCGTAGAAACTGATTTTAAAGATCCTGTCAATTGTCCGCCAGGAAAAACCTGCTCCGGAACAGGAGCGGTAGCTAATGAAATCATCAAAAATGCTTTAAAGAAAATGGAGGGTCAGGATGGTAAAATAGACCCTAATGCGAAGAACACTGGTAAGGGCAGTTGCTCTGATACATCGAGTATTGGTATCGTTTATGAGCCTATGGGTTTAGCACAGCTACTCGCTTCAGCTGCAAAGGGATACAATTCATTGGTAAGTCTGGCTAAGGTTCCTGATTATATGTGGAAGAGAAACGAGCATCTGGATGATGTCAAAGATAAAAACTTCCCTGTCAAAGATGGTTTAGGTTTGTTGTCTGGTTCGGTCAATGCTGGTATGGATCATATCACAGAGATGTATCAACTGGTAGGATTAGGTCTTACTGTCATCTCTGATCCAGAGAAAGCATGCAGTGATCTGGCCGATTTTGCCACTAATATAGACATAAACGATGCGATAAGACTTGTACAAGGCATGGTGGGCTATGACTCCACCTTAGTGGCACAAAATTATGGCGGGTATGTAACGGGAAGTACTGTTACTACTGTGGTCATAGAATTGAGTACAGTAAATGCGTCACTGATCGCAGTTTTGGTATCTGACAAGCTCTTGAAAAAACTCAAAAAGCTGGATGATATACTCGGCACAAGTATCAGCAAATCTACAAAGTCTATTATAGCTAATTTTTCTGATAAGACACTCGTAGATTTTGCAAATGCACTCAAAGCCAACCCTGATTTTTTGAAATGGATAGACGACCCAGTCAATGAAAAATATCTGAGGGGTATGGTAAATCATAAGCTATCAGATCTGGAAAAACAGGACATCGGGGGTCTGCTGGCTGAGCTGGCTGGAGAAGGAGCTGGTGCAGGTGACCTTGCTGCGGAAATAGAGTCCTGGCTTCTGAAAAGTGAAGACAAAGCAAAATTTTTGCAGTATATTAAGAAGGGGAAGGAATTTGAAGCTAATTTTTCATCCAAGATCATACCCAAGCCTACACCATTGAATGCAGAGTATCAAAAATTGCTGCAGAAGATACCTGATCTCAATGACCGCACCCTACTGCAAGGAGTACAACTCTGTATAAATACTTTTCCTTGTAATGATGCAGGATCATATTTTATTCCCGATTTTGTGGCGATAAAAGTAATTGGAAAAACTGAT
>JBATLS010000737.1:0-1773 GCA_049289435.1 Saprospiraceae bacterium
AGGTTTATTTACCTTTGCGCTTTGATTTGGATATAGGTTAGTGTTGACTTAACAAGAAGTACTATGTTTATTGTTGTAGAGAGCGGCTCCACTAAGGCAGATTGGGTGATTGTCCATCCAAGTGGGAATCACCAGCTTATCAAAACAGAGGGTATCAATCCATCTACACAAGCTGTATTTTTTGATATTATCACAAATCCCGAATTGCAGGATGCCCTTTGTAAATCGGAGGCATTGTACTTTTATGGTGCTGGAGTAGTGGAGTCTGCGAGCAAACAGCGGATTTTAGTATGGTTATCAGACGCAGGATTTAGTGGACATTTGGAGACTGCATCAGATATGCTGGCAGCGGCGAGAGCTTGCTGTGGTGATCAACCCGGGATCGTATGTATATTGGGGACAGGGTCAAATAGTTGTGTATATGATGGGAGGCAAAGTGTTAAGTCGATACCGTCATTAGGCTACATATTAAGTGATGAGGGTGGGGGAGTACATTTTGGTAAAGAGATCATCAAAGCTTATTTTTATCAGACCATGCCACCTGTTGAGTTGGAAATTTTTAAACATAACTTTCATCTCACAAGAGAAGATGTCATTGAGAATGTGTACAAAAATCAAAAGGGTAGCAAGTATATCGCCTCATTTGCCAAATTTCTAACCTTTATAGAGGGAGAATGGAAAGAAGCATTGATAGAAAAAATATTTACCGAGTTTGTGGAAGTCAAAATCCTACCGTACGAAGAGCGCAAGCGCTACAATATCCACTTTGCAGGGTCTATGGCTTTCCATTATCAAAATACACTTTTTAAAATTTTAGATCGTTATCATCTTAAAGCTGGAAAAATCATCCATCAACCCATCCATCAATTAATTGAATATCATAAAAAAAAAATATCTTATGAGTAGTGTAAAAAGAATAGCAGTCTTTACATCAGGAGGCGATGCGCCTGGTATGAATGCGGCAGTGAGAGCAGTAGTAAGGACGGCAGTATATCACGATCTGCATGTGTATGGGATCTCCCGTGGATATGATGGTATGGTGGCCGGAGATATAAAAAGACTGGAAGTAGGCGATGTAGCCAATATCATCCAGCGTGGTGGTACCATGCTGAAGACAGCAAGAAGCGAAGCATTCAGAACAGTCGAAGGTCGAAAAATGGCTTATGAAAATCTGGTGGCAAATGATATCGACGGTGTGGTGGCCATAGGTGGAAATGGTACATATGCGGGTGCTGAAGTTTTTATGAAAGAATATGATATCCCTTTCGTAGGACTGCCAGGTACTATAGACAACGATATATATGGCACTGATTTTACCATAGGGTTTGATACTGCTATCAATACGTCTATCGAAGCAGTGGACAAAATCAGAGATACTGCGGATTCTCACAATAGACTCTTCTTTGTAGAAGTCATGGGCCGTCACTCTGGCTTCATAGCACTATATACAGGGATCGGAAGTGGGGCAGGAGCTATATTTTTGCCAGAAACAGATACAAGCGTCGATAATCTCGTAGCTACGCTCAAAAAGTCAGTCAAAAGGAAAAAATTATTCAATCTGGTCATTGTGGCGGAAGGAAATCAAAATGGGGATGCCAATGAGATCGCCAAATTGGTCAAAGCTCAAAACCCGGAATTTGATATAAAAGTAACCATCATAGGTCACTTGCAAAGGGGGGGATCACCCACAGCTATGGATAGAGTTTTGGCCAGTAGGATGGGGCACTCTGCTGTTCTGGGATTATTGAGAGGTGACGGAGGTGTCGCATTGGG
>JBATLS010000738.1:0-2084 GCA_049289435.1 Saprospiraceae bacterium
TTCAAAATCAAACGATTAAAATTAAATATTTTTCAATTTAATTTACTTTAAGTATAATAGACGATCCAATATTTCCTTTCCCACTTTGCGATAATATTTAAGAAGTTCGGTATTTCTAAACAAAGGCATGATATCTTCACTATTGTTTTCGAAATTTTCGAAGAGCATTCTGTCTTCATCCATAGTTAAATCTAATAATTCTGTAAATTTATCTCCATCTATCTTTGCGATTGCAGAAGCAAGATAATAATTAGAGGTAAAACTAAATACGATTTTTTTCTCCGTTTTTGAAGATTTTCCATATTTCATAAAAGCTCCATAGACTGCCGCAAATGAAAAATATTCATCCATTTCATCCGGATACTTATTGCAAAGAGAAACCATTTCTTTTTTGTCTCCTTTGGCGTATAATAGCCTTATTAATTCATATCTTGATCCTAGATTGTCATCAGGGTTCATGTCTATTATTTCTTTGTAACCATCTATGGCATCATCGATGTAACCGCCCAATTCGTAGGATCTGGCGAGCAGATACTTTGCTCTCATAAATGGTCTTGTATGAGATGCTCCCCACCACATTTTGTCTTTTTGTATCCTCTTATAGTCATAATCAAGATTGCGGATATCACTTGCTACTGAGAGTAAATCTATTCTTTTTTCCAAGTCTCCTTCCCATCCGGCTATTAGCAATTGTGCCTCTATATTATGCTTGTTGGTTTTGAGCATCGTCTTAGCAATTTCTATTCCTTCTTCTTGTGGCAAATCATATAGCAGGAGCGCTCCATATTCGTCATCTTCCCTTGCATTAGGATTTTGTTTTCTTCTTTCCTCAGAAGAAAGCGAATTGAATTTTTCGATATATTTGTTTAGATCAGCTCCATTTTCAAAATCTGTTGTTATCATGTCTCTATAGTATTCCATAAAACTGACATAATGAACATTGGGAATAAAGGCATTTTCATTTAAATCTCTGACCACGACAAATTTCGGGGTTACCTGATACTTATTTTCCATCATTTCAATAAAATAGATCATAAACCCAAGTTGGCTATCTATGCTATAAGAGATGTCGGTATCATTAAAATATATTTGGTATAGTTTGATTGGTACTCCCGTCTTTGTTTCTATATGAAAGTCATTAATTACCTGACTAAATTGTTCTTTTGAAAATGGCAAGTTTTTGTCCAAATCAATTCTTACATGAAAATTACATTTTCTGTTCATGATTTCCTCTCCTTTTTTGATCATCTCAGGAGTTAATTCATCATCTACTAAGTCATCGTTTTCGTCAAATCCAAAGTCATCTGGTTCGTCATCCCATTCCAGTTCCATTGGGTCAAAAGATAATTTTAAAATGCAGACTCTTAGTTTTACAGACATTCTGGTGATCTCGGTCGGATTGATTTGGTAGTAAGAAGATAATAATGTCATATGATCGATGAACTCTGAATGGCCTTCTTCCAAAATACGCTCTTTGTTGTATTCAATGATCAATAGATTGGCAGCCGCTGCAAGTGTTTTCATTTCACTTTGCAAAACGTTATTGCCCGCATCTACATAGACAGACCAAAGATGAAATCCTCCATTGGATAGTTGCCAGTATAAATTGTGGTGATACCAGAAGTTAGCCATAAACTCTAAGTAAATAGTTTCAGCTTTTCCAGAGAGATCGGATAATTTTACGACTTTACTCATATTATTAATATTAGCTAGCAAAAGTAATCATCATTTTGGAAAGCTACAAGTAATGTAACTTTGTTTGGTGGTTTGTGAGGATTTTATGCCATGAGATTGATATAGTGGCTAACCTTTCAGACTGCTACCTAGTGTTCGAGTGGGAAAAACTTGTGCACATTTCCACGAGAATAAACAGATCTTAACTTTTACAAGTCAGTTGCAGACTCCTTACCCACTTTAAGTCATGTATATATCAGTAATGCTTTTTGGCGAGTTTATGGAAATTGGAGTACAACAACGGATTGGAGAAGCATAATAATTGTTTTTCAAAACGGTAAAAAATTAGTAGTTGAAAATTCAGACGATATGCCTAACTATCTCTACACACCATGGATAGTGTTTCAGCC
>JBATLS010000739.1:0-1789 GCA_049289435.1 Saprospiraceae bacterium
CTTATAGATTGCAACTCAATGTCCTAGATACCATCAATCTGTTTGCTACTCCTTCAGATGTTGACGTAGTTTTGGCTGAATTATCTTTGCTGTTATTGTCCAAACCATTGGCTGACAATCAAAAGACAGTGCTTAAGGCTTTTTTGCTTGGTGGTACACCTACAGGCTGGACGACCTCTTACAATATATATAAAGCCGACCCAAATAGTGAAACAAAAAAAGCAACCATCGTCAACAGACTTAGATCTATGATCGTCTATATGATGCGAATGCCTGAGTATCATTTAATTTAGTTGTACATTCCAAATCTATACCAATTTTAAAATTTTAAAAATCAATAGGAAATGAAACGCAGACAGTTTTTACAATCAGGATCTTTGATGTCTCTCCCTATGCTTTTGGGTGGAATGGAAGTAGCAACTATGTCCAACTCATCGTTATTCAGTATGTTGGCAGTGGATGATGATAAAGTGTTGGTATTGATACAACTCAATGGCGGCAATGATGGTCTAAATATGGTCATTCCATTGGATCAATATAGTGGATTGAGTCTGGTTAGGCCCAATCTGATGATACCAGAGGCATCTGTATTGAAATTGACTGATAAAACTGGCATTCATTCTTCCATGACTGGCTTGCATCGATTGTTTAAAGAAGAGAAATTGGCAGTGGTACAATCAGTAGGTTACCCAAATCAAAATAGGTCGCACTTCCGTTCTACAGATATTTGGACTTCGGCTTCAGATGCTACCACCTATTTACGCAACGGATGGGCTGGCAGATATTTGGATCAACAATATCCCGGATATCCGGATGCTTATCCAAGTACTAAGTATCCTGATCCCTTTGCCATTACTATCGGCAACATCGTCTCTGAGACTTGCCAGGGTCCAATGACCAATATGAGTTTCACGCTCGCCAATCAAGCTTCTGTCAGATTGGTAGAAGAAACGGTGGCAAGGCCAGTGGATGGTAGTTGTTATGGTACAGAAGTAGAATATATCCGTACTTCTATCAAACAAGCCAATTCGTATGCGTCCACAGTATTGAAATCTTTTGATAAGGGCACCAATAAAGTCACATACCCAGATGGCAATAGACTGGGCGCTCAACTTAAGATCGTAGCCAACCTGATCTCTGGAGGTCTGAAATCAAAAATTTATGTGGTCAACTTAGGTGGATTTGATACCCACGCCAATCAGGTACTCATCGGAGACACCAAAAATGGTACGCATGCAGACTTGCTCTCTACGGTTTCTGGTGCGATAGATGCATTTGTCCAAGATTGTGCATCATTGGGCATCCATGAGCGGGTGATGGGTATGACATTCTCAGAGTTTGGCAGACAAATCAGAGCCAACAACAGTTTAGGCACAGATCATGGCACTGCAGCACCGCTGATCGTATTTGGATCTTGTGCTCGACAGGGAGTTTATGGGGACAATCCTCAGATTACCTCTACCGTAGCTCCACAGGAGGGAGTGCCAATGCAGTTCGATTTTAGATCAGTATATGCCAGCTTATTGATAGATTGGTTAGGGGCTAGTGAAAGCGATATCAGAAATGTTTTGTACAAAGATTTTCAGAAAATTCCTTTTGTGAAAAACTGTGCTTTACCATCTTCTACAGATGAGCAATTGGCGATTGTGGATGCTAAAATATCCCCAAATCCATGTTATGATCATACGGTTTTGAGTTTTGTCAACGAAGGCAAACACGTCCATATCAGTACTCTGAATGCACTAGGATTTCTCATTGATACTCCAGTAAATAAATCACTGAACAAGGG
>JBATLS010000740.1:0-1629 GCA_049289435.1 Saprospiraceae bacterium
GTGAGTGGTCGGGATATAACGAAGCTATGGTACTTTTGATCATGGCGATGGGCTCACCCACCCACCCAATAGCAAGTGATGCCTGGGCCAAGTGGTGTTCTCATTATCAGAGAGATAGTTTTTACGGGTATCAGAATGTACAGTTTGATCCGCTTTTTGGTCACCAGTACAGTCATATTTGGATAGATTTCAAAGGAATCCGTGACTCTTACATGGAGAGTTTAGGAGATGATTATTTTGAAAATTCTGTCAATGCATCTCTTTCCAATCGGGCATATTGTATATCAAATCCTGGAAAATGGTCTGGATACAGTGATAAACTTTGGGGACTTACTGCCTGTGACGGCCCTTATCATGGGAAGAAAGTAATTGATGGAATAGAGAGAAAATTTTTTGATTACAGAGCACGGGGAGCGAGCAGCATACAGATCATCGATGACGGTACGATTGCGCCCACCGCAGCAGGTGGTTCATTTCCATTTATACCCATAGAATCAGAATCCAGTCTAAAGCATATGTGGGATACTTATTATGATCAACTGGTAGGTCCATTTGGTTTTAAAGACGCATTCAATCTGACCTATCGGGATACATTGCATCCCAATGGGTGGTTTGATATCGATTATCTGGGCATCGATCAGGGGCCTATCTTATTACAAATACAAAATCACGAAACGGGTATCTTATGGAAAACTATGAAAAAAAATCCATACATCGTGGCAGGGCTTAAAAAGGCTGGCTTTCGGGGTGGATGGTTGAATGATCATTAGAAAAAGAAAATATTAAACACATGCAAAATTCCAGTTTGAGGTTATTTATATACCTATTTTTTTTAAGTTTGAGCATCAGTTGCAGTCACAAAATGATGGACAATAATAATGTCTCCAAAATGTCAAAGAAACCGAAAGACCCATTTATTGAGAACTTGATGTCGCAAATGACCCTGGATGAAAAGTTGGGCCAGTTGACACTCTTTACAACAGACTGGGAATCAACAGGACCAACGATACGAGATGGCTTTGAGGATGATATCCGATCAGGCCGATGCGGATCCTTGTTTAATAGTCACACGGTAGATTTTACCACAAAATTGCAGAAAATAGCCGTCGAAGAGAGCAGATTAAAGATTCCGCTACTGTTTGGGTATGATGTGATACACGGATATAAGACGATGTTTCCGATACCGTTGGCAGAATCATGCAGTTGGGACATAGACGCCATCAGAAAGTCATCATACGTCATGGCAAAAGAGGCTGCGGCTTCGGGGCTACACTGGACATATGCGCCCATGGTCGATATCAGTAGAGAACCCAGATGGGGACGGGTCATGGAAGGTGCGGGTGAAGATCCATATTTGGGTAGCCGCATAGCTGAAGCGAGGGTGCAAGGTATACAGGGGGAAGGTTTTGACAAAGCAGACAGATTGCTGGCATGTGTCAAGCATTTTGCAGCATATGGAGCACCTGTTGCAGGGAGAGATTACAATAGTGTGGATATGAGCGAACGAGTACTAAGAGAAACTTACTTACCTCCGTACAAAGCGGCCATCCAGGCAGGAGCCAAGACCGTGATGACCTCCTTCAATGACTACGATGGTGTCCCGGCGAGTGGCAATCGGTTTTTATTGAC
>JBATLS010000741.1:0-2662 GCA_049289435.1 Saprospiraceae bacterium
GTGTTCAGGTGCTACTTTGAGCCTGCCACATACGTGTTTGGTGACCAATTGTTCCATATATTCATCATGGTTGCCGTCTTGGTTGTTTTTATTGAAGTCATCGACCAGTAGATCATACCGCACTCCTGAGCTCACATATGCTTTTTTGACATCTGGATGAGCGTCTACTTTTTTATATATTTCGGTCAGAGGTTTGTGTGATACATCCAGATTAGAACAAATGACGGGGTGAATGCAACTAGGTGCCTGACATCGGGCGCAAATACTTTCATCTTTGCCCTTCATCTTGTACATATTGGCAGATGGGCCACCGATATCTGAAATATATCCTTTAAATTCCGGGTGCTTGGTCATCTCATCCACTTCCTTCATGATCGAAGCTTCTGATCTCGAGGCTATAAATTTGCCTTGATGCGCTGAGATTGTACAAAAACTACAACCTCCGAAGCACCCCCGGTGCATATTTATAGAAAACTTGATCATCTCGTAAGATGGGATGGCTCCACGTTTGTTGTATTTGGGATGTGGTAGTCTTGTATAGGGCAGATCAAACGACATATCCATCTCTTCTTCTGTCATGGTGACACATGGAGGATTGATCACAAGTACTTTTCCCTCTACGTCTTGAGTGATTCTGTTGGCTTGCCACTTGTTGGACTCCACTTCTACTATTTTGAAGTTGGCAGCGTATTTTATTTTATCCTGCAAACAATCTTCGTGACTTGATAGGGATAAAGTATTCCATTTTTTGGATGAGGGCACCTGGTCAGACAAATAGGCTATTTGATTGATATCTTTTATAGAGGTGAGTGGAACACCTTTTTTTACCAATTTGAGTATTTGTCTGAGTGGCTGTTCTCCCATGCCATATACCAGCATATCTGCTTTGGAATCCACCAGTATGGAAGGCATCAACTTGTCCGACCAATAATCATAATGCGTCACTCTCCGAAGTGATGCTTCTATACCCCCAATGAGAATAGGTACATCGGGATAGATGTCTTTCAAAATATTACAATATACGATCGTAGCATAATCAGGCCTGAAGCCAGCCTCTCCTCCAGGGGTATAACCATCTGATGACCTTCTTCTTTTGTTCGCAGTATAGTGATTGACCATTGAATCCATACATCCTGCAGTAACCCCAAAAAAATATTTAGGCTTACCCAATTTTTTAAAATCACGAAGGTCATCTTTCCAGTTAGGTTGAGGAATGATGGCAATCCGAAATCCCTCACTCTCCATGATACGACCTATCACAGCGGTACCATAGGTGGGATGATCGACATATGCATCACCTGAGATCAGGATGATATCCAGTTCTTCCCATCCACGGGATTCCACTTCCTTTTTTGTAATAGGCAACCAATCTGTGATTGGTCTTAATTCTTCATGATTCATATCGCAAAATTAGGGTATTATTTGACAGTATCCTCCATTCAACTTGCTAAAATGCCATTTTACTTATCAAGGTTGTATAATTGTATCGATATTTGTTTTGAAAAGATACCCCAATTGATTATTTTGCATCAAATATTCAACCATTTGCTATGAGCCGATTTGAAGTAAATCCCGATATCTCGCTTGCCAAGACGATCCATACCGACGTATATACATCCCCAGAAGTGTTTGATAAGTTAAGAAATATCGTCTTTGAAGAAGGATGGCACTATGTGGGAGATACCGATATGTTGCCTGAGTCAGGGTATGTTTGTCCTGTGACCGTATTGGAGGGATTTTACAGCGAGCCTTTGATATTAATCAGAGATCAACATGATAAAATCACTTGCAAAAGCAATGTATGCACCCATAGAGGAAATTTGCTGGTGACAAAGCCTGGTAAAATGAGCCAGATGAGATGTGGATATCATGGAAGGACATTTGATTTGAATGGTAAAATGGTGTTTATGCCCGAATTTGAGGGAGTCCAGAACTTTCCATGTCAGGATGATGAATTGCACCCCATACAAGTATTTCAATGGGGAAAACTTTTATTTATTTCCTTTGATGAAGATGCTGATCCTGATAGGTATTTCAACGATATGATAGAAAGAATCCGATTTTTTCCACTAGATAAATTGGTAAAGCGAGATGACCTGAGTAAAACATATGACATAGAAGCCAATTGGGCATTGTATTGCGAAAACTATCTGGAAGGGTTTCATATCCCGTATGCGCATAAATCTCTATCAGAAGCATTGGACTATTCCAACTATGATACAGAAGTTTTTTATCCATTTGCAAATCTACAGTTGGGCATTGGTAAAGTCGGTCAACCAGTATTTGATCTACCTGATGATGCGATCGATTATGGTAAAAATGTAGCCGCTTTCTATTTTTGGGTTTTCCCCAATATGATGTTTAATTTTTACCCATGGGGGCTTTCGATCAATATCGTGACTCCCATATCAGTAGAGCGCACCAAAGTCACTTTCATCACTTACATGTACGATGACTCCAGATACAATCAGGGGGCAGGTTCGGATCTTGATAGGGTAGAGATGGAAGATGAAGCCATCATTTTGAATGTTCAAAAAGGTGTGAAAAGCAGATATTATGCCCACGGAAGATATTCTATAAAACGGGAGAAATGTACCCATCACTTTCATACCCTGTTGGCTCATTATCTGAAATAAAATGGGTGTATCCCAAAATTTCACTT
>JBATLS010000742.1:0-8743 GCA_049289435.1 Saprospiraceae bacterium
CAATTTGAAAGTGAAACCGATACTGAAGTTTTAGTACACTTGATAGAAGAATATCAAAAAAGAGAAAACCTTTCATTGCCGCAAGCAGTCCGCAGAGCACTTGAAAAAGCGGTCGGTGCTTATGCCATCGTCGTGCTCGATAAGAATGATCCTGACATAGTGGTAGGTGCAAGAAAATCCAGTCCGTTGGTCATGGGTATTGGCGATGGCGAATATTTTTTAGCTTCTGACGCCTCTCCCATCATCAAATATACCAATAAAGTCATTTATCTCAATGATGAAGAAATAGTGACCATTCATAAAAATGGCCAGTATGAAATCATCAATCTCAATAATGAAGTACAGGAAGCTGAAGTATTGGAGCTGGATCTAAAGCTCGAAGCATTAGAGAAAGAAGGCTACGATCATTTTATGCTCAAAGAAATATATCAGCAGCCTACGACCATCGCCGAGAGTATGCGTGGGAGGATCAATGCTCATGACGGATGGGTATTAGTAGGTGGCATGCAGCAATATATCAATCGCATCATGCAGGCAAAAAGAATCATTTTTGCTGCTTGCGGTACTTCGTGGCATTCTGCATTGGTGGGCGAATACCTTATAGAAGAGTTGGCCAGGATACCAGTAGAAGTAGAATATGCATCCGAGTTGAGGTATAGAAATCCAATCATTCACGCTGATGATGTGGTGATAGCCCTGTCTCAATCAGGAGAAACAGCCGATACTCTCGCAGCACTTGAGTTGGCCAAGGATAAAGGAGCTCTGATATATGGCATCGTCAATGTAGTAGGCTCATCGATATCAAGGATTACACATTGTGGCTCCTACACTCATGCCGGCCCTGAAATAGGAGTTGCTTCTACCAAAGCCTTCACCAGCCAATTGACCATCCTCACATTGATGGCACTAAATCTTGGACATAGGAAGGGTACGATATCAGAAGACTATTTCAGACAATTGGCTTATGCGCTGGAGGGAATACCCGCCAAAGTGGAAAAAGTCCTGCTTCAGAATGATAAAATAAAATTTATAGCCTCAGAAATAAAAGATGTAAGTAATGCATTGTATCTTGGCAGAGGGTATAATTTTCCAGTAGCTTTGGAAGGGGCACTAAAACTCAAAGAAATTTCGTATATTCATGCCGAGGGATATCCGGCTGCCGAAATGAAACACGGGCCAATAGCTCTTATTGACGAAAATATGCCAGTCATAGTCATCGCTACCAATAAATCAGCGTATGATAAGATCGCAAGTAATATTCAGGAGGTCAGAGCTCGTAAAGCCATCGTCATTTCTATCGTCACTGAAGGAGACACCAAGATCAGCGAAATGTCTGACTATAGCATAGAAATTCCCGAAACAGAGGAACCATTGACCCCCTTGCTTTCTGTCATACCTATGCAATTGTTAGCATATCATATTGCTGTAATGAGGAAATGTGATGTAGATCAACCCAGAAACCTGGCTAAATCAGTCACTGTAGAATAATCATAAAAAATACCACAATGAAAAAATCATTAAGTCTTGAATATAACTCAACCAGAGATAAACTCCAGTTTTCAGAATATGGTAGAAGCGTTCAGAAGCTGATACAATATGCCAAAACGGTAGATAATAAAGACATGCGACAAGCGATCGTAGAAGAAATCGTAGAGCTGATCAACCAACTAAACCCCCAGACTAAAAATGTACTCGAATACAAACAAAAGTTATGGCGGCACGTGTATCAAATGGCAGATTATGAATTGGACGTGGATCATCCTTATGGTAGCGATCCTACTGCAGAAGACAATAGATTCAGACCCAGAAAAGTACCCTATCCTCAGCATGAGTTCAACTGGAGACACTATGGGTACAATATCAGGGTAATGATAGACAAAGCACTAAAAATGGAAAATGGACCTATCAAACAGGGGTTTGTAGAGACCATTCTATCATATATGAAACTCTCCTACCGAACATGGAACAAAGAGCACTTTGTAAGTGATGACATCATTATTTCTGATCTATCAGTCATGTCCGCCAACAAACTCTCCGTCGATGACGATCATACCATACAAGTTGTGACCAAAAACAATCTCCCCAATGCCAGTGTGAATACATTCAAAACATCGAAGTATAAAAACAAAAGCAACAATCAGAACAGGTCTCAATCCAATAAGTCAAGACAAAGCAATAATAAGAGAAAATCCAAATAGTAATTACCCAACTTATACACTGATTTTCTTCCAGTTTCCTTTCATAAAGTAATAAAATGCTGCCAAAGCAATGCAAGCTTCTGCCATAGGTACTGCGGCAAACAGAGCATTCATCCCCAGGTCTGTATATTCTTTTACGACATATGCCAACGGGATCTGAAATAGCCAGAAACCTATAAAATTGATCCAGGTCGGTGTCCTGGTATCACCTGCACCATTGAGTGCTTGTATCATGACCATACCTATCCCATAAAATATGAATCCACCTCCTATGATCTGCAATGCACTGATACCATAGCTAAGCACTACTATCTCATCAGTAAAAATACCAATGATCGGCCTGGCCAATACAATGAATATCAGACTGACACAGGCCATAAAAAAGGCATTGTACTTGGTAGCTATAATGACGCTTTTTTCGGCCCGATCAGGATTGCCGGCACCGAGATTCTGACCTGTAAGCGTAGCAGCGGCATTGCTAAGTCCCCAGGCGGGCAATATAAAAAATATGATATTTCTGATGGCGATTTGATATCCTGCGGAGGCCTCTGTGCCACCCATTTCAGCCACAAACTTTGTCAATACGATCCAACTGCCAGAGGCAATTACAAACTGAAAGGTGGCTGGCCAGGATAAAGACAAAACGGACTTTATAATAGGCACGTCCAACACAAAATCAGCTTTCCTAATCTTAATGATGCCCGAACCTTTCAACAAATGGTAGATCTGATATACTACCCCACTACCTCTACCTATACAAGTAGCTATGGCGGCTCCTTCTAGTCCCATACCATCCCAAGATCCAAGACCATATATCATCAATGGGTCAAGTATAATATTGAGAATGCTTGCAATCCACAGACTTTTCATGGCGAGAGCTGCATTGCCGGCACCACGAAAGATACCATTGATCAGAAACAACAAGATGATGACTATATTGGCCACAAACATGATCCGCATAAATCCAGTGCCCTCAGTTATCACCTCCATAGTGGCACCCATAAACCTCAACATGCTTTCTGCATAAAACCATCCTACAAAACTCACGACGAGCGAGATGGCTACAGACACTATGATGGCTTGTACGGCAGATTTGGAAGCACTGGCAAAATCTTTTTCGCCTACTCGTCGAGCAATAATGGCAGTCGCTGCGGTACTGAGTCCTATTGCTACTGAATATACCAAGGTGATCATGGACTCAGTATAACCAATCACCGCTATCGCATTTTGGCCCAATTTGCCAACAAAATACATATCCACCAAAGCAAAAACACCCTCGAGACTCAACTCGAGAATCATAGGTATGGCCAAAAGTATGATGGCTTTCGGAATACTACCTATGGTATAGTCTCTCTCTTTCCCTTGCAGGGCCTCCTTGATCAGATGGAGGTATTCTTTGCATTTATCTATGGTCAATGTGTATCAAATTATGAAGTGACCATGCTGATAAATCATTTTCCCATCGGCCCATATTTCACCCCCATTTTTCATGTCGGTGATCATATCCCAATGGATGGGTGACTGATTTGTGCCCCCAGTCTGTTTGTATGATTGGCCAATAGCCATGTGAACCGAACCCCCTATTTTTTCGTCAAAAAGTATGTTTTTTGTTGTCCGCTGTATATTGTAGTTGGTGCCGATCGCTACTTCACCAAAATATCTGGCCCCCTCTATCTTAAATATTTCATTAAGTAATGATTGTCCTTTTTCTGCTTCCCAACGCTCGACATATCCATTTTTAACATGTAGAGTGACACCCTCCACCTCATGCCCCATATATACGGTAGGATAATTAAAGTAAATATGACCGTTGACTCTATGTTCTATAGGGCCAGTAAATACCTCCCCACTCGGCATATTCGCTTGACCATCAGAATTGATCCATATCCTGTCTTTGACACTAAAAGATATATCGGATCTTTCGTTTTTGTAATTTATTTGATCACATTGATTGAGATAATCGACGATATATTGTTGTTTAGATCGGACATTAAGCCATTCTTCCTGCGGATTATTTGCATAAAGATGACATGCATTATATACAAAATTTTCGTACTCTTCCAGACTCATTCCAGCTTCTTGAGCGGCAGCTTGCGTGGGATATTGACACAGGCATCGCTTTAGGCTACGATCAGCTATCCGCTCTGTATAGACTTGATGGACGATGTTCAGTGCTTTTTGTCTTTTAGCAGTTTTGTCAGCATCATTACTCTGATCTTCACGCACATTGTAAGGGGCTCTGATGACCAAATAAGCATCATATGTTTGCATCATTTCGAGATATGCGGGGTGTACATATTCGAGTTGAGCATCATTGGCCTCTGCAATAAATATCTTTTGTTGCTCTCTGAATGACATCTGATGTTCGACATAGGCGCCTACCTTGGTCGCTTCTCTATAAACCTCTCTCAATAATGGCTCTGCCAGAGTCGTAGTAGTGATGTACAGTTTTTCTCCAGGTGTGAGCTCCAGACAATAGTGGACCAACAGGTGTGCATATTTTTGGAGGATATTCATTATTGCGGTTTTAGGTAGATGGGTTTGGACTTTTAGTGTCAAATATGCGGACAAAGTTACTAAAGAGTTTTAATACCGTCATCCTTGATCACAATTATAACCTCATCAAGGGAGAATTGGTCACTGTATCTTATAGGTGAAAGTATATGAAACTGGCGTAGGATCTTTGTTTTCTTGGGTATTTTGCAATGGTGTGACGATATTATAATGAAAAACCTGATGTGGACTATCTTGATGACTTGGATTTTTTGTTTGATCCTCCTCAGTCGTTGATTCGATAGCACTATGCAATGCAAAATGAATCCTAATGACCTTGTGAAAAGTTACTTTTAAGTGGCGAGGAGTTTTGGGCACTACAAATGTCAACATCTTTACTACCCTGATCGCTTCTTGATTGCATGCATCGTCCAGACCTGAAATGATTTTTACATCGATGACTTTTCCTTTGTGGTCAATATCGTATCTGAGATGGACAGTCCCTTCCACTTGATTGACCCTGGATATTTCAGGAAACACGATGTTTTCATTTATATAAGTACTCATTGACTTATCTCCCCCTTTGTAGTAGGGTTGCTTGATAAAACTATGGTCCTTTTTACTTTTGTTCATGGTTTGTATGACCTAAAAAGATTTTTAGAAAATATCATTTCCCAATATGACCTGATCCACATGCGAGGTGCCAAAAGCATAGACCATATACTCCAGTGAAGGTATCGGATGGGTAATGATGAGATTGGCAGCTTTCCCGATGCCTATAGAGCCGTGCGTTACTCCGAGTTCCATAGCGTGTGCTCCATTGATGGTCACAGCATTGAATGCTTCTTTGGGCAGTATCCTCATATGATTGCAGGCGATGGATAGCAATAGTGGTACATTGCCGGATGGGCTTGACCCTGGATTGTAATCTGTTGCCATAGCAATACCGAGGCCTTCATCTATCATCTTTCTAGCTGGGGCGTATGGGATTTGTAAAAAATATGAACATGACGGGAGCACTGTAGGTATAGTTTGGGAGTGTTTGAGCGCTTCTATTTCTTCCTGACCGATGGCTTCCAGATGGTCCACGGAGATAGCATTATTTGCAATTCCGATTTGAACACCTCCTGATACTGCCAACTCATTGGCATGTATTTTTGGTTTAAGGCCATATTTCGCACCTGCATTCAATATCTTGTCTGTTTCGGGCACTGTAAAAAATCCTTTATCACAAAATACATCTATATAATCTGCAAGACCTTCATCTGCTATTTGAGGTAGCATGCTATTTGTCAGCAAATCTAAATATTTATTTCGATCATTTTTATATTCCATTGGGATAGCATGTGCTCCCAAAAAGGTGGCTTTGATGGTTGCAGGGGTAGTTTCTTTCAATCTACGTATGACCCTCAACATCTTCATCTCACTATCATGGGTCAATCCATAGCCGCTTTTGATCTCTATCGCTCCGGTACCGTATGAAATGACTTCGTCCAGTCTCTTTTTAGCACTCTGGTAAAGATCATCTTCAGATGTTTGCTGCAACTTGATGGCCGAATTGAGGATGCCGCCCCCTTTATTGGCAATATCTGCATAGGAGACTCCTTTGAGCCGATCTACGTATTCAGACTCACGGCCTGCTGCAAATACGATGTGTGTGTGGCTATCGCACCATGCGGGCATGACCAGTCGTCCATGGGCGTCGATGACCCTATCTGCTCTTTCAGGTGCTTCTTGGGTGAGCCCTATTTGACGGATGACTCCATTTTCTACCAAAATATAAGCGTCATCCATCGTTTCTACCACGCACATTGCCGCTCCTTTTTTGAAGGGGAGCGGCTTTGACTGGACGCCATAAATGGTCTTTATATTTCTGATAAGTATAGAAGACATTATTGGATCATTGTTTGAATCATTTTTAATCTTGTTTATCTGCAATTTAAGCAGAAAATATCTATTGAAAGAAAGTGGCACTTATACTTTACAAAAAATTTTACGCTTTCTATTGAACTATACCATCCATGTTGTATTGTGATTTTAGTATCTTCCTGAAACTTTCGGCTTCTTCATAGCTGGCAAATTGCCCCATTCTTACTTTAAAATATGGACTGTTGTCTCTGTATTCATGTACGACAGTGATATCTTCGAGAAATATCTTGCGAAGTTTATTGACCAGCTCATTGGCGCTTTCGTATTTTTGGAAGACACCCATTTGTACTTTATACACATTGTCAGTTTGCGCTTGTTCGAAGTATCTTTTGTACTCTTCACGGCTGAGCATGATTGGGTCTTGTACTTTGGTAACATCCAGGCCTATCTCCGAAGGAGAACTGTTTAAATCATGCTTGATGATCACTTTGTTTTGTGGTAGATTGTGTTTATCAAGAATATTGGAGAGTATCCTTGGAGACATCGTTTCTTCTATTCTTTGCACCATTTGTCCCTGCGAATTGAATATAAGCATAGTCGGCAGATACTTTACATTAAATGAATTTTTAAGTTCAAATCCATTCATATCGTCAATGTCCACTTTTACAGTTACATAGTCAGTATTTAGGGTCTTGATGATTTCCGAATCTTGAAATGTCGTCTGATCCATCCATTTGCACGGCGTACACCAATCTGCATAAAAGTCAACAAAGAGCAATTTTCCTTCTTCACTTGCTCTTTTGCGTGCTTCTTTGATATCTGTTTTGCTAAAAAGGATCTCAACGTCACTGGCCTTAAGCGAAGTACCCATTAAGACAAAAGTCGCTAAAATGATCGATTTAATGCTGTTCATGATAAAATTATTAAAAATGAAATAAAATTTTTAAATTTTTTTCAACACATTAAAAATATTCGATATTTGTAATATATTGAATTGCTGTTGTTTAGTTTAATTCAATTTTAATGCCAAAATTTCATTTTCAATATAATTATTTTTCATTTTTGAAATTAATTATGTATATCATGCATATTTTCAATACAATATATGTAATTAAAATATTTAATTTATTTGTATTTGCAATCAATTTTTTTACTCTGATATCCAAAAAAGAAATTTGCCTTATCTTGTGCCTCCTTAGTTATAATATAATTCAGTAGTGCTTAAATAAAATAACCACCATGTCCAAAATATATGCAGCCATCACAGGAGTAGGCGGATACGTGCCCGAAGATGTACTTTCCAATGCAGATCTGGAAAAACTTGTAGATACCAGTGATGAATGGATCACTACCCGAACCGGAATCAAAGAAAGGAGAATACTCAGATCTCCAGATAAAGCGACGTCCGATATGGCAGTTGAGGTAGTGAAAGAAATACTTAGAAAGACCGATACTTTGCCTGAAGAAATCGATATGCTGATATGTGCGACTGTCACACCTGACACGACATTTCCGGATACTGCCAATACTATTCTGAGCAAAGTAGGGGCAACAAATGCTTTTGGTTTTGATATCAATGCTGCTTGCTCAGGATTTTTATATGCCCTGACCGTTGGAGCTAAGTTTATCGAAACAGGTACATACAAAAAAGTCATCATCATAGGAGCCGACAAGATGTCTTCTATAGTGGACTATAGCGACAGAACCACTTGTATCATATTTGGTGATGGGGCTGGTGGAGTCTTGCTCGAGCCGTCATCTGATGGCAACGGCGTCATAGATGCTGTGCTTAAGTCAGATGGTGCTGGAAGGGAATTTTTGCATATGAAAGCTGGAGGTTCACTACGTCCTGCATCCCTGGAGACGATTAGTAACAAAGAACACTTTGTGTTTCAGGATGGGAAACCCGTA
Organism: Saprospiraceae bacterium; assembly: GCA_049289435.1. Classification (GTDB taxonomy): domain Bacteria; phylum Bacteroidota; class Bacteroidia; order Chitinophagales; family Saprospiraceae; genus OLB9. The sequence continues at coordinate 8,472 of JBATLS010000742.1, forward strand.
TTTAAAGCAGCCGTCAATGGCATGGTCAACACCGTCAAACAAGTATTGGAGCGCAATCACTTGACCATAGATGATATCGATTGGTTGGTGCCACATCAGGCCAATATGCGCATCATCAACTCCGTAGGGGATATGCTCGATTTTCCAAAGGAGAAAGTCATGAAAAACATCGAGAAGTACGGAAATACCACTGCTGGTACGCTTCCATTGTGCCTATGGGAATATGAACATCAGCTAAAAAGAGGTGATCATTTGATGTTGACGGCTTTTGG
>JBATLS010000743.1:0-9158 GCA_049289435.1 Saprospiraceae bacterium
TCATCTATAAAACTAATACAAATGAAAAATTTAAATAAATATTTGTTGATTACTTTTTTGACCTTAATAATACCTTTTGGCTGTACAGATATACTTGATGTAGCTCCGGGTGATGCCTACACTGAAGTAGATATATATAAAGATCCAATCCTTACTGAGAAGTTGGTTTTCAGTTCATATAATAGTACTGAAAGCTGGGGGATGAATTTTGCTGATTGGTGGACGAGAAGAATGGGATATGAAAATGCAAGTGATGAAAGCTGGTTTCATTTTGTGCCTCAAAATTATAAGATCACAAGGTCTGCCATAACAGCTAATGACCAAGGATTCTTTAATGGGATATGGAGGCAAAATTATTTGAATATTGGTCCCATAAATGAGTTTTTATCTAAAATTGACGGATCTGATGTTATGAAATCACATCCTGATAAAGCTCAAGTCCTCAAAGGTGAGATGTTGTTTTTAAGAGCATACAACTATTTTAGATTAGTAAATTTATATGGAGGAGTGATATTAGTTGATAAGCCCTTTGGACTTACGGATGATTTTAAAAGGCCGAGAAATTCTTATCAGGAATGTATTGATTTCATTGTAAAAGATTTGGATGAAGCCGCCAAATTATTTCCATCATCTATGAACAATCGTACAGGCAAAGATTTTGGCAGAGTTTCGAAAGGTGCCTGCTTGGGATTAAAATCGCGTGTACTTCTTTACGCTGCTAGCCCATTGCATGATCAGGCTACTGTACCTAATGGCCCCCTTTATGATTATACCAAGGCTACTAAATGGAAGGATGCATCTGATGCAGCCAAGGCATTGATCGATCTAAATACTTTCAATCTTGTTTCAGTGAAAACGGCAGCAGATTATCAGAATTTGCATTTAAAACCAAATGCCGAATTAATATTTGCCCGTCCGTTCAATCCTGAATTTCCTACCACTCCGGCAGATTTTAATACCTTACCTGATAAAGCTCAAAGTACTGTTAGCTCAGGAGGGTGGGGATTGAGTAACCCAACCCATAATTTTGTGCAAGAATTCAAAATGGCTAATGGAAAAAGAATTACTGAAGCTGGTAGTGGATATACAGATGCTGAGATGTATAAAAACAGAGAATTGAGATTTTATGCCAATATTAACTATCAGGGTGCAACTTTCAGAGGAATTGAACTGGAATACTGGCAACCAGGTGGAAAGGATAGTAAGGATATAGGACCTCCTAACCACTTTGCTGGAACAGGATATAATGTCAGGAAATTTCAGGATGAAACTGTATTGATAGATAAATCTCAATCTGCAAACAGACCTTTTCCACTCATCAGGCTTGCGGAGATTTATTTGAATTATGCAGAAGCACAATTCTTTTTAGGCAACGAAGCAGAAGCCAGGACATATGTTAACAAAATAGCTCAAAGAGTTGGACTTCCTACAATTACTACCTCTGGTCAAGCATTGTTAAACGATATTAAGTACGAAAGGCAAATGGAGTTGTTTTTTGAAGGCCATAGATTTTTTGATCTCAGAAGGTGGATGATGGCCGATAAATTGGGAGCAGATGTCACTGGTGTCCAATGGCAAAAATTAGATGCTTCAGGAAAACTAAGCCCAACAGGTACGCTTAAGAGAATAGATATTCCTTTGATTGAAGATAGAAGTTTTAATCCAAAGAACTACTATATTCCAATACCAACTGCTGAAATTGAAAAAGCTGGCATACTTCAAAATTTTGGATATTGATTTTCAATTCTTGTAGCTAAAATGTAATCATGATTTTGTGTGTAAATGTCGTATCCATAGGTTTGACTATCAAAATATGATTATTTCAATAAATAGAGCAAGATAGATTTACCAAAACTATCTTGCTCCTTTTTATATCATGTTTATACTGGCATTAAAATACAGGAGATGGATATTTTTTAATATCCCATAACAAAAAAATTTTAATAATTTAGGATCATATTATACACAGAGTTCAATGCGATTTAATTTTAATATTTTGCGCTACTAATGGTTAATTTGGACTTGGTTCGGAAATTGTTAATAATGTATGTATCAGGAAATGTGGTCCCTATTTTTGGGTGTATCCCATTTTTGCATTCATTGATAGCCAATTTCTTTTTAGCTCCCTTAAGGGATGGGGTAATCTAAAAAGAAATTGCATAAAAGTGAAATTTTGGGATACACCCCTATTTTTTGTTTTGTATTTTAGTTCATAAGGAATTTATTGACTAATACAGCTTATTAAATATTCTAAATTGTTAGCAAATTATGATAAAGGAGAATATAAGTACATTTACTAAATTTAAGAATATCGATTCAGGTGCGTGTAAATGGACCAAAGGTTTCTGGGCAGAAAAAATGGCATTGTGTGAAAAATCCATGGTCCCATATATGGAAGAAGTATTATGTGGGGATATTGGTCATGCATTAAATAATTTTAAAATTGTAGCCGGAATCAAAAAAGGAGAGCATAAAGGTATGTTCTGGCATGACGGAGATTTTTATAAGTGGATAGAAGCAGCGGTTTATATCTACGCGCAGAATGCAGACCCAAAACTCTTAAATAAAATAGACGAATACATTTCTATCATCTCAAAGGCTCAGGAATCAGATGGCTATCTGCAGACTCAGATCCAGCTCAGACCTGGAGTGGATAGATATGAAAACAGAAAGTATCATGAGATGTATAACACAGGTCACTTGCTCATATCAGCTTGTGCGCATTTTAATGTGACCCATCAAAGAAATTTTCTGGACATAGCCATAAAACATGCAGATTTACTTTATACAATCTTTTACCCTGAAACGAAGCAGTTTGGAAGATTTGGATTTAATCAGACCCAAATAATGGGCCTTGTTGAATTATACAGAGTAACTCAAGACAAGAAATATTTGGATTTGGCAGTACGATTTATAGATCGACGAGGTAAATATGAAGTAGAACATCATCCCACTACTGAAGGGTATCCTATAGGTGATATGGTTCAGGAACGAATTCCATTGCGTGAGGCCACTGAAGCTGCAGGTCACGCAGTGTTGGCTTTATACTATTATGCTGGCGCAGCTGATGTGTACACTGAGACAGGAGAAAAGGCACTAATTGATGCCTTAGATGGGCTATGGGAAAGTGTTACTCAGAGAAAAATGTATATTACTGGTGCAGTCGGGCAGACTCATTATGGAGCTTCATCCAATCGGGATAAGATAGAAGAAGGCTTCATTGACGATTATATGATGCCCAATATGACTGCCTATAATGAAACTTGCGCCAATATTTGTAATGCTATTTTTAGTCAACGAATGTTAGCCGTTCATGGCGAATCAAAATATGCTGACATCATGGAGCTGGTACTTTTCAATAGTGCACTTGTTGGTATTGGAATAAGTGGTAAAGAATATTTCTATTCTAATCCGCTCAGGATGATTCATAATTCCAGAGGGTACAATACCCACGAGAGTGCTACTGAAACACCCAATAGAGAACCTTATCTTGAATGTTTTTGTTGCCCGCCAAATCTGGTAAGAACAATTGCCATTTCGTCCAAGTGGGCTTATAGTCTTACTGAAAATGGGGTTGCCGTAAATCTGTATGGTGGCAATTTGTTAAATACCCAATTGTCAGACGGTACTATACTAAAATTATCTCAGGAAACTACTTACCCGTGGAATGGAAATATCAATATTTCCATAATGGAGTGTAAAGACACACCATTTGAAATACTGCTAAGAATCCCTGATTGGGCTGAAAATGCAAAAATATCCATTAATGGTGAACAAGTTGATCTACGGGTCAATCCACAATCTTATACAACTATTCATAGAATTTGGAAAAAAGGAGATGTCATTACTTTAGATCTTCCAATGGAGATTAATTTGATCGAAGGTCATCCACGAATAGAAGAAGTGAGAAATCAGGTTGCAGTCAAAAGAGGACCCTTAGTGTATTGTATCGAATCGCCGGATTTGCCATCTGACACAAGTATTTTGGATGTCCATATATCTGGCAGTTCCGAAATGGATGTACACCATATGGCAGATTTACTTGGAGGTGTCACTACAATTCAGGCAAATATATTGTTGCGTAAGAGTAGCCAAAATGCTATGTATAGCACCGTTCAAAAACCAAAATGGGAACAGCATAAAGCACAATTGGTTCCTTATTATGCATGGAGTAATAGAGGAATGGCTGAAATGACAGTTTTTATGCCAGTTATTTGGGAAAAATAATATTTAACTATAAAATATTTAAAAAGAAATGGAAATGAATAATAAGTTAAAATCTAAGGGAATTCAAATTTGTCTTTGCTTTATAATGATATACTGCACAAGCTGCTCAAGCAAGGTGGTATCTCAGAAAATGGCTACTCCAAAAGTGTCTCAGATGCTTCCAGCATCTGACCAAGATAACAAAGAAGGTTGGATATTGAATAAAGAATTGAGTGATGAATTTGAAGGAACAGCAATTGATACAAACAGATGGTTTGTAGAAGGTCTTAATGGGGATTATTATATTTGGAAGGGAAGGGCTCCTTCACAGTTTGCTCCTCATAATGTCATTGTGGAAGATGGTAAACTAAAATTAAGAACACAATGGGAACCTGATTTTCCTTATGCCAAAGAAGCATATAAAGAAAGTACCGCTGATAACTATGGAATTTATGAAGGGAAACCTTTGCCTCTTACAACAGCAGGGGTACTTACAAAAAAAAGATTTCTGAATGGATATATGGAAATAAAGTCCAAAGTAGGTAATGCTGCTATCACAGGAGCATTTTGGGCAATTGGGTATGAGCAGGAACTGGACGTATTTGAACAAATGGGGAATCCTAAAAAAACGGATGGCACCATACATGAAAATTCTACACGTATGGCCGTTCACGATTGGAGTCCACCAGCTACTAGACCTACCAGGGCTTTTGGATATGATGAGAAAAATTTGCCCTACCGTACTGCTGATGAATTTCATATTTATGGTGCAGAATGGGGTCCGGATTATCTAAAAGTATTCAGAGATGGTAAATTAACTTATCAGATCACCCAAGAACAGCTGGGGACAGATTGGGTTTTGAATAATCCTATGGAAATTTGGTTGGATTCAGAAGTATTCAATTGGTTGGGTGTTCCTCACAAAGAAGAATTACCCGTAGATTTTGAAATAGAATACATGAGAGTATGGCAAAAACCAAATGACAATTTATTGGACAGGGCTTTTTATGGTTTTGAAGGACCTATCTTATTTGAAAATAATCCAAGACCGCTGACCTTACTGCCTGAAAGTTCTATACCAGATGATTACCAAAAATTCTGGATGATCGATACCACTTCTGCCAAATATTTTACTATTGTCAAAGGTGATTATGCAACAGGTGTCAATAGCTTGAGATTTAATGGAATAGGTAAAAACGAAAAATTTGAAACTGAAAAAAGTGTGGCGCTTTCCCCTGAGGGAGCTGTAAACGTTCCTTCAGGGGATTATTTATTATCGTTGAAAGTATGGTTGGATCATGGTAGATCTGTAAAGAAGTTTTATCTATCATTTGAAGATCCTGCTTTAGTAATACCTATTGACCTTACTGGATTGGAAAGGAGGAAGTGGGTAACGATTGAAAAGAAAATTTCAAAACTTATGCCGTCAAGTACTAAGGATCAATTTAAAATAGAAGTGCGCAAAGAAGATTTACCTATAATGAAAGCAGCCAGATTTTTTATAGATGATATATCTGTTAAAAAAATGGCTAAATAAACTTAAAACAAAACCCATGAATTTTCAAAGAAATGCTTTTACCTACGCTACCATAGTCGCAATGGGTGGATTTGTGTTCGGACTAGACGCTGCCCTCATTTCCGGGACTGTCAATTTTATCGTTCAGGAGTTTGGTTTGAGCGACTTTGAATTAGGGACAGCAGTCAGTGCCCCTGGTTTGGGTGTTTTGATAGCTTTGCCTTTTGCAGGATACGCAAGTAATAAATTAGGAAGAAAGAAGACCATTATTATTATTGCGGCCCTTTATCTGGTATCGGCAGTTTGGTCTGCATTTTCAGGATCTTTTTGGTCATTGGTTGCAGCCAGATTTTTAGGTGGTTTGGCCTTTAGTTCTATTACATTGGCATCCATGTATATTGGTGAAATTGCCCCACCGAAATGGAGAGGTAAATTGGTTTCCATGACACAAATCAATATAGTCATTGGTTTGTCGGCAGCATATTTTATAAATTATCTGATTCTTCAAGCCACCAACTCTGGTGCTTCTTGGGTAGATACTCTTGGTATTACTCAATACACATGGAGATGGATGTTAGGTTCAGAAATACTACCGGCATTTATATGGATGCTTTTATTGTTTCTCATACCAGAGAGTCCATCTTGGTTGGTGTTTAAGGGCCGAATAGAAGATGCTAAAAACACTCTTCGTAAAGTCATGCCTGAAGAAGAAGTGGGTTTGCATATTGCAGAAATGCAAGAAAGTCTTAAGAATAGCCCCACTGACAATTCCATATCCACACAATTGAAGACTATATTTAGTAAGCCTATGAGACTTATTTTTATCATAGGTCTTACCATGGCTATAGTACAACAGGCTACGGGTATAAACGCAGTCTTGTTTTATGCCCCAACCATCTTCGAACAATTGGGTATAGGCACAGATGCCGCTTTTGCGCAGGCTATCTGGGTAGGGTTAACAAGTATCGTATTCACTGTATTTTCACTTCTACTCATTGATAAAATAGGAAGGAGACCCATGATGATTTGGGGACTGGTTTGGATTATTGCCAGTTTATCGCTATGCTCTTATGGATTTAAAACTGCAAGGTATACTATTACTGAGCAAGCAATCAGTGAAATGAAAGAAGTTCCCAATGTGGACAAATTAGCAGCATTGATAGGCACCGAATTTCAAAGCGATTTCGAATTTAAAAATGCCATAATTGGAGCGTTGGGTGAAGAATCTGCCAGAGCAAACTCCAGTTTATTATTGCAAAAGGCCGCTACATTAAATGGACCTTTAATCTTATTTGGAATCTTGAGTTTTATAGCAGCATTTCATTTTTCTGTTGGCCCCATTATGTGGGTACTATTTTCAGAAATATTTCCAATATCACTTCGTGGAATTGCAATTCCACTATTCGCATTGTTATCTAGTATTGTGAATTATTTGATACAACAATTCTTCCCATGGCAGCTTGCCAATCTGGGAGGTAGTTCTTTATTTCTTTCCTATGCTATAATGGTAGCAGTCGGTTTGGTCATTTTATACCGTTATTTGCCCGAAACAAAAAACCTTTCTATCGAGGAAATTCAATCAAAACTAAAGGTGTAATATCAAATGGGTAGCCTGGATTTTGCTGTTATTGCGGTATATATAATTGGCATTGTCGCTGCTGGAATGATATTCAGTAAAAAGGTTAAGAGTTCAAAAGATATGTTTGCTGCTGGTGGTCAATCTCCCTGGTGGGTTTCAGGATTGTCGGGGTTTATGACTATGTTTTCGGCAGGTACTTTTGTAGTTTGGGGAGGCATAGCATATAAATATGGTTTTGTAGCTGTGGCTATTAATATGTGTTATGGAGTGGCTGCAATGTTTGTTGGGTATTTTCTAGCAGGCTATTGGAGGAAAATAGGGGTAAATTCTGCTCCTGAATATTTGCAATTGCGATTTGGTCCTTCCATTGTTCAGTTTTACACCTGGTTTCAGGGTATAGTTGGCATTTTTGCGGTAGGCGGAGCAATATATGCACTTTCGAGTATCGTTTGTGCATTGATTCCACTGCCAATTGGACATCTATTTGCGGACCAGAATACAGGAATGCTATCTATCTCCTACACTTCTATAGCGTTATGTATAATGGTAATTCTGATTGCTTTTTCCGGTGGATTATGGGCAGTTTTGATGACGGATGTACTTCAGTTTGTAATACTTTTGGTTTCTGTTGTATTTGCAGTACCACTGATATTGACCAAAGCTGGGGGATGGTCATCTTTTATTAACAAAGTTCCGGTTGGGTTTACATCACCAGTTGCGCATGATTTTACCTGGTGGTTTTTATTAGGTTGGGTTGTTATTCATTTTTTTAAAATAGGTGGAGAATGGAGTTTTGTTCAAAGATACACTTGTGTGCCGACAGCTAAAGATGCAAAAAAATCAGCCTATTTATTTGGAGTTTTATATCTGATCAGTCCATTGTTTTGGATGTTACCAGCTCTGGTTTTTAGGGTAATAAATGCTGACGTCGATTCTGAACAGGCATATATCCTTGCCTGTCAATCAGTACTTCCCGCAGGCATGATGGGACTGATGGTAGCAGCAATGGCTTCAGCAACAGCCAGTTCCGCTACGTCACAACTCAATGTTTTTGCTGGGGCATTTACTACCGAAGTATATCAACGTTTGATTTCACCCAATGCTACTGAATCTAAATTAGTTTCTGTTGGTAGGATATTTACCGTGATATTGGGTTTAATCATAATGATTGGTGCACTATTAATACCAAAATATGGATATACCAGATTTATTATAGATATCACCACGTTGCTCACTGGCCCATTAGTTCTACCTACTATTTGGGGTTTATTCAGTAAGAAAATAGGGATCAAAACGATATGGACAACAACTTTGATAGGATTTATAGCTGCAGCATTGGTGAAATTTGGTTTTGCAAATGCCGGATTTATGACTTCGATCGTAAACTTAAAAGACTTATCATCTTTGATTCAAGAAAATATGCGACTAGCAGATTTATTCTCAGGAATAGTCATTCCTATTTTGGTGCTTCTCATTTTTGAATTAAGAATTAAAACGGTTCATTCTGGATATAGCAAAGTATTATTATCTAAGCACAATTTTGAGGAAACCAATGATGTGCAATCATCTACCATGCCAGCAAAAATGGTATCTTCATCACTTGGAATCATTGCAATTGTAATGATATTAATTGCATTCACTGATCAAAAAGATAAAGGATTACTTTTTATGTTTGCTGCCATTCTTTTATTCATTTCAAGTATGCTTTTCTATGTTATTAGAAAGAGGCAAATTAACTGATATATTCATTTTAAAAGTAGAATCATGGGATTAGCGGATAGAGAAAATGATATTTGGAACCATATGGGTCCAGGGGAATTGGCAATACCAGTCAGAAACAAAATACTTAGTTGTGAA
>JBATLS010000744.1:0-3942 GCA_049289435.1 Saprospiraceae bacterium
GTGTTGGGATTCTGCAACCATTCATTGAGATCCATATTGACAGTAAACTTCCACGTATCCCCGTTTATGTAAGACTCAGTAATTGGAAAAACTACTTTAAAAAAATTTTGATTATTTTTTGCCGCTCCGGTATGGATGTTGAAGCTTCTGATTTTTCCGGTATTCAGCGAATCATATCTTCCTTCAAATTTCATATAGTGATACCCCTGATCGCCGGGAATAGGCCACTCCATATTGATATTTTCAACAGTATTGGGTAACCCGTTTTTAACATTTGTGACGGCATCGAGTCCAAAAATATAATGGAGGGATGTGTAGGTCCCTTCGGGTATATCAGATATATTGAACTGATAAGTCTCCGGGCTGTGAATGTCCATCAGATGAAAGTCTTTTAATAGCACTGAACTACCTTCTTTACTCTCCAGTGAGATGTTAGAAATATAGTATTTTAAATTAGTGACATTATAGGTATGACCGGCCTGACTGTTATAAATAAATTTATCCGTCTCCAGTACATCCCCTTTGACACTATGATTCAATGCGAGCAAAACCTGTCCAGGAGTGCTGTCTTTGTCACATGCTCCCAAGGAAAAAATAATAATTAGTGACAAATACCAATTTATTGTTTTCATCATATTCATTTTTATGCTATCTTTTAATTCATTTTTCTATTCAAACAAAAATGGATAACATATTACTTAAATGAAATGACGAACATCATTTTATATAAAGATCTATATCATATCATGAAATTTAAAATGTAGTCTTATCAAAGGGTGGTATTGAAAGTTTGAGCAGATAAGACAAATATAGTTGGCTAATCTATGGATTGGCGCCTTTAACAGTGTCTGTTTCGAGTGGCGGTTCATCATTTCTCATGATCATAGACAAAATACTATAAAACGCCACAGCAGCCAAAAGTACGAAATAATATGTAAAAAACCTCCATACAGAGACCACCAGATAGGTGAGTTCTTCGGGAATACTCTTACCAAAGATGAGCAGAAATGATGCTTCTGCGCCACCTGATGCTCCTGGTGTAGGGATAAAAAGCATAGTCACATAGATGACCCATTGTCTGATATATATCTGGATCACATCATAGCTTATCCCAAAGGCATGGAGTATCACTAAGAGAACGGAAAATTTCGCTCCCCATTGGATGAGCAGGAGACACATGCTCAATACCATCCTCATTTTCCCATTTTTCATCGCGAAATCAAAGTTGGATGACATTTCCTTCAAGCTTTGGTGCAATGCTGACCTAAAACTATACAAGCGAGCCTTCAACCATTCGGGAAAATATCTGGTGATCCTAAAGCTCACTGGTATTTTTTTATATTTGACTAAATAATAATAACATACAAAAATCATTATAATAATCAGTATGACAAGACTATATGATTTAAAAAAAGATATAATATTATGACCTATCACGTACATCAAGCCTTGAGAAAAGAAGGCAGCTAACAGGATACCTGTGATATAAAATACAAGATCTTCAATAGCACCATACGTTAGCATAAAGCCTACACTTCCCGGCGAATACCCTCTGTTGAGCAAAAGTCCTGCTTTTACTGGTGCGCCACCTACCGCTGTAGGGCTCAATGCAGATGCCAGATCAGCAGAGATCACTACTCTTAAAGCATCCTGATAACTAATTGATTCCTTCAAAAAAGATGACCACATATATACTCTGGCCGCATATGTGATCCAAGGCAAAAACATCAACCCGATGATCAGCAGGATATTTGGGATACTCAGTTGGTTAAGTGTAGATAAAAGACTTTTTTCTGTAGTGTATAAGACAAATATTACATGCGCACAAACCCCAAATCCTATAAACAGGATGAGCCTGTTGATAATTTTGTTGAAATTTACTTTTGTGTGGGACATGGATAAAAATGCTGAAATACAAAACCAAGTCGTAAAAGTATGTGTTTAGGATGATATTGTTGCATTTTGGTCCCGAAGTATGTATATTTTGAGTTTTGCCGAAGCCATAGACAATAATGTTTATTAAATATTGGTTGAAAGATTTATTAAGACTTATCTTTGGAGACTTATTGGGTTGTTGAATTATATGATTGATTGAATCAAGATACTCTTAATCGAAAAGAAAATATATATAGTTGAACTCGCCAGTCAAAACATTAGTAACTATAAAATGTACCCACAATAAAAGCATGGTAAATATTTTGAAAAGTGGTTTTGTTTTTTGGACATTTATCTTATCAATGACTTTTGCTCATGAAGCAAAAAGTTTGCATATCATAGGTGGAGACGTGGTGTATAAGTGCATCAGCTTTGATTCAGTGCGGCGCGAAGTGAGATATGAGATCAAATTTACCATGTATCGGGACAGCAAATCAGGGGGAGCCAACTTTGATCCACTAGCCAATTTTGGTATATACAGAGGCACAAGTAGCTGGACATTCGTCAGGACTATTGCCAATGTGCAAGTACAAAATATCAAAGAAATCGATATTGCCACCAACAATCCATGCATCCTTGTACCAGTCAACGTAGGTGTGCAAAGCGGATTTTATGTCTTTGAAGTGACTTTGCCAGTCATCAACGAAAATTATTATATTTCCTATCAGCGATGTTGTCGCAACAATACGATACTTAATCTGGTCAACCCTGGTGGTACTGGTGCAGCATTCACGACAGAAATATCACCCGAAGCCCAAAGATCTTGCAATAACAGCCCGACGTTCAATGGTTTTCCTCCAGTAGTGATATGTGTGAATAGGCCGATCAATTTTGATCATTCTGCCAGTGATGCTGATGGGGACAGTTTGGTGTACGAATTTTGTACTCCACTGACTGCTGGTGGAACTGATGGTGCTACGACACCAGGATCTGCAACTGCTTGTACGGGCGTCACTCCCAGTCCTACCAATTGTATACCTCCGTACCAATTTGTGACATTCAATACACCAAATTTTACATTTGACAAGCCTATGGGTGGAAATCCATTGATCACCATAAATGCTAAAACGGGACTCATAGAAGGGTCGCCAAATCTGTTGGGGCAATACGTGGTTGGTGTCTGTGTGCGAGAGTTTAGAGACGGAAAGCTGATAGGTACCCTCAGGCGAGACTTCCAGTTCAATGTCACCACCTGCGAAGTCGCAGTCAATGCTGATGTAAAGGCATCTGCTAAGACGGACAGCAATTACTCGATCAATAGTTGTGGCGAATTTACGATCAATTTTCAGAATCTGAGTACTGATGTCAGGTATATTCAGAACTATTATTGGGCATTTAATATCGGAGGTAAATTGGTGACCTATGATTCACGGGATGTTACCGTCACCTTCCCGGGATTGGGGAAATATACGGCGACGATGATCCTAAATAAGGATCTGCCGGCGCTTGCAGATTGTTCCGATACGGCCGCGATTACGGTCAATTTATATCCGGACATTAATGCTGATTTTGATTTTGCATTTGATACTTGCGTAGCTGGCCCGGTAGCATTTACTGATAAGTCCAGAAGTGGTGCCGGAGCCATCCAAAAGTGGGCTTGGAATTTTGTAGAAGGCGTATCATCCCTCCAGAATCCAAAATTTGAATACGAAAGACCTGGGGTAAAGACAGCCAGACTCGTCGTAGAAGATGCTAATAAATGTCTGGATACGCTGGTCAAATCTATCAATTATTTTCCAGTTCCTTCCCTGATCATTATTGAGCCCAATACGTTTACAGGTTGTCAGCCCGCCAGTATATTTTTTAACAATTTGAGCGAACCAATCGACGAGACCTATCAGTTGGAGTGGTCATTTGGTGATGGCAATACCAGTAAAGAGATCAGCCCCACCAATGTATATAAGGACATTGGCAATTATACTGTACATCTAAAACTTAAGTCTCCGATTGGCTGCGAGACGGCCAAAGCATGGCCCAACCTGATCAAGGTAGTGCCTAGTCCAGTGG